>CASDQF010000001.1 GCA_949282845.1 uncultured Alphaproteobacteria bacterium
ACCCTCTCGGTGTAAACGAGATGCTCTAGCCAGCTGAGCTAACCGCCCATAAAAAAGGACAATACCGACAAAATGAACAATACTGTCCTTTTATGGTTTTGTCAATAAAAAATTACTTATTTATTGACAGCGTCTTTCAAACCTTTACCTGCACGGAATTTTGGTTGTTTTGACGCAGCAATTTTAATCTTTGCGCCTGTACGAGGATTACGTCCTTCAGAAGCTGCACGTTTTGTTACAGCAAATGTACCAAAACCAACCAAGCGAACTTCATCGCCTTTTTTCAAAGCACCTGTCACAGAAGCAACGAATGCATCAACAGCTTTAGCTGCATCTGTTTTTGACAACCCAGCTTTTTTTGCAACATCTGCAATCAAATCATTTTTATTCACGATAGGACTCCTTATCATAAAGTTAATACATAATCTCCAATTTTGGCTCTTTTGAGCCACAAATAAATCTTAAGACCCTTTTGAAAGAATTGTCAAACAAAAATCTCATTTTTTCGCAATTTTCTCCTGTTTTTATAAAGTTTTATCATCCTTGCGGTGAAAAAAAAAAAAAAATACTACTTTTGGATGAAAAAACTGCTTTCTTATAGGAAAACTCTACTTTTTAAATTTTTAAAAGAAGCGATTCGTTTTTTTCTTGTGAGTCTAATTATAAAAATAGTTTTTAATTTTTTTTTAGTGTAAATTAAATCTATTAGTTGTTTTATTTAAATTATTTCGTATAATAAGTGTGTTATTTTTTTTGAAAATGGAGGTTTTTTATGCAATCATCAGAAACTATTTTAATTAAAAACAGAAAAACAGGTTTTTTTTTAAATCAAGAGATTTGCACGGCTTTAGAAGATATTTCTCGTCAAGAAGGAATCAGCTTAGAAAAACTTTGTCGTTTAGTTGAACAAAAAAAAGGAAAAAACGGTTTAGATTTAGCTCTTTGTCTCTTTCCTTTACTTTATTATCGCCGTTCTAACTTAAAGCGTAAATAAAAAGAAAAACAAGCTCTTGTTAGAGCTTGTTTTTTAGTTAACTGAAATAGTATTTTCTGTTTCTGGAACATTGCAAGAAGATAAATCATTCGGCAAGGGTGTTAAAGGTTTTGTTAATGCTTTTTCAAGCACTTCTTTAACATAGGAGACCGGAATAATTTGTAATCCTTCTTTGACATTTTTTGGAATTTCCTCAAGGTCTTTTTCGTTTTCTGCCGGGATTAAAACAGTTTTAAGTCCTGCTCTTAAAGCAGCTAACAATTTTTCTTTCAGACCTCCGATTGGTAGAACGCGACCTCGAAGAGTAATTTCTCCAGTCATTGCAATGTCTTTTCGGACTGGAATACCTGTTAGAGCAGAGACTAAAGAAGTACACATTGTAATACCGGCAGAGGGTCCATCTTTAGGCGTTGCTCCTTCAGGAACATGAACATGTAAATCATTTTTTTCAAACAGAGAAGAGGGGATACCAAAAGCGACATGATGTGAGCGAATATAAGAACGAGCTGCTTCCACAGATTCTTTCATAACATCGCCCAATTGTCCGGTTAAAATAATATTTCCTTTTCCAGGCATGGTAACGGCTTCGATAGAAAGAATTTCACCCCCCACTTCTGTCCAAGCTAATCCAGTTGTAACACCGACTTGGTCTTCTTGTTCTGCTACGCCAAAATTAAAACGAGGAACACCGGCATATTTTGATAAATTTCCCTGTGTTATCTCTACCGTTTTTTGATTATCCATCATAATTTCTTTGACGGCTTTGCGTGTCAGATTTGCAATTTCTCGTTCTAAGTTACGTACACCGGCTTCACGAGTATATAAACGAATGAGATCTCGAATTGCGTCTTCTGTCACCTTAAATTCTTTTTCGGTTAGACCAGCAGCTTTCATTTGCTTTGCAATTAAGTGTCGTTTAGCAATTTCAACTTTTTCATCTTCTGTATAACCAGATAGTTGAATAACCTCCATACGATCTAATAAAGGTCGAGGCATTTTTAGAGTATTTGCAGTTGTTACAAACATAACATCTGAGAGGTTATAATCGATTTCTAAATAATGGTCATTAAAGGTTGAATTTTGTTCTGGATCTAATACCTCCAATAAAGCAGAGGAGGGATCTCCTCGCCAATCAGCACCTAATTTATCAATTTCATCTAGTAAAAACAGAGTATTAAGTGTTTTTGCTTTTTTCATTCCCTGAATAATCTTACCGGGCATAGAACCGATATAAGTTCTTCTATGACCTCTTATTTCTGCTTCATCTCTCATTCCACCCAAGGAAGCACGAACGAAATGACGTCCGGTTGCTTTGGCAATAGATTGTCCTAAAGAAGTTTTACCCACACCTGGAGGGCCAACTAAGCATAAAATCGGACCTTTAATTCCATTAGATTTTTTTTGAACAGCTAAATATTCAATAATGCGTTCTTTTACTTTTTCTAGTCCATAATGATCTTTATCCAGGATTTCTTGAGCCTTTTTTAAATCAATTTGATTACGACCGGGATGTTTCCAAGGTAGAGATAAAATCCAATCTAAGTAATTACGAATTACACCTGCTTCTGCAGACATGGGGCCCATCATGCGAAGCTTGCGAAGTTCTGAAAGAGCTTTTTCTTTAGCTTCTTTTGGCAGATGAGCTTTTTCAATTTTCTTTTGAAATTCGAGAAGCTCACTTCCTTCTTCTTCATCTCCGAGTTCCTTTTGAATCGCTTTCATTTGTTCATTCAGATAGTATTCTTTTTGACTTTTTTCCATCTGATGTTTAACTCGTTTACGAATTTTCTTTTCGACCTGTAAAACGCTGATTTCTTTTTCCATAAAAGTAAACAAATCTTCTAAGCGTTTTAAAAGAGATTTTGTTTCCAACAGTTTTTGTTTATCTGCGATTTTTAAAGTCAGATGAGAAGAAACAGCATCAGCTAGTTTTGCTGGATCTTGAATTTGAGAAACGGCTACCCAAGCCTCTGGAGGAATACGTTTATTTAAACCAACATATCGTTCAAATTGTCCCATGATAGAACGAGTAAGAGCATCTAATTCGTCAGAAGTTTCTTCCTCATCTTTAACACGTTCCGCACGAACTTCCATAAAGGGATCTTCTTGAATAAAAGCTTTAATTTCTGCTCTTTCTGTTCCCTCGACTAAAACCTTAACTGTTCCGTCCGGCAAACGCAACAACTGAAGAACAGTAGCTAGGGTTCCTAAACTATTCATATCTTCGGGTTTAGGGTCATCTACAGTTGGATCTTTTTGTGTAACCAGTAAAATTTGTTTATTTTCAGACATAATACTGTCTAAGGCACGCACGGATTTTTCGCGACCGACAAACAAAGGAACAACCATGTGTGGAAAAACAACGATATCCCGGAGAGGTAAAAGAGGATAAACATCTTTTGGACCATTATCGGCAGGAATAATATTTTCAAAATCTTTTAAATCTTCAGAGGACATTTTTAACTCGCACTTTCTTGTTTTTCATCGGCATAGACTAATATAGGAGCTGCTTCACCATTTACAACTTTTTCATTGATAACAACACCTGTTAAATTTTTTATAGTGGATAAATCAAACATCAAATCTAAAAGGAGATTTTCCATGATAGAGCGCAAACCACGAGCGCCTGTCTTGCGTTCTAAGGCTTTTTGTGCAATAGCTTTGCAGGCTTCTTTAGTAAAAGTTAAATCAACATTTTCCATTTTAAACAAGCTTTGATATTGTTTGATAAGAGCATTTTTAGGCTCTGTTAAGATTTTAACTAAAGCTTTTTCATCTAAATCATCGAGTGTTGCTATAACAGGTAAACGACCGACAAATTCAGGGATTAAACCGAATTTTAATAAATCTTCTGGTTCCAGTTGAGCTAAAAGTTCTCCTGTTGTTTTTTCATCTTTATCATGAACTGTAGCACCAAAACCGATAGAAGACTTTTCCGTTCGACGTTCAATCATTTTTTCAAGTCCGGCAAAAGCTCCTCCGCAAATGAATAGGATATTAGAAGTATCTACTTGAATAAACTCTTGTTGAGGATGTTTGCGTCCTCCTTGCGGGGGAACAGCTGCAACAGTTCCTTCCATTAACTTTAGCAAAGCTTGTTGAACACCTTCGCCGGAAACGTCTCTTGTGATAGAAGGGCCGTCATTTTTACGAGAAATTTTATCAATTTCATC
>CASDQF010000002.1 GCA_949282845.1 uncultured Alphaproteobacteria bacterium
GTTTAACTTTTTTTCAAAGGTTTTTTGCAAACGAAAAAGCCCCGACAAACAGACTTCCGCTATAAGGAAATCTATCTGTCGGGGCCTCTCGATCGCTCGGATTAACCTTCGACTATTCTAAGAATATGACCTGTAACAGGATTTACATTTACACGGTGCTTTTTCAACCGTCAGACCTGAAACGTCGTTATTCCGCATTTAATTGTCTATGAATTTGCCCGGCGGAGGGGTAATATCAATCCGCTCGTGCCGTCGGCTCATTCTTTTGCTTACCATTACAAGCCCGCATTTTGGACACTGTAACTTAACCAATCCTTTATCGTTCCTGTACCCGATAATCACTTGCCCGCAGTTTGTACACAGACGTTTCGTCGGCTTCCATGTGTTTTGCATAACCCATAAACCCTCCTTTCTCGTAACTTGCAGAGGAGTGGATTTAAGCTCTGCGTATGTGCGGTCGAGAACTCCGGCACCGAAGAAACTTATCTCTGCAAATCTTATTCAAAGCGCTTCCGCTTTCAATACATTTTTATACAGCTTACCAACACGCCCTGAACGTCGCAGCTATCAAGAACAATATCTTTCATTCGCTTATTTTCAGGGTGCAGAACAATTTTCCCGTCACGATGGAACAACCTTTTCAGAGTTGCTTCGCCGTCTATCAGAGCCGCGACTATCTCGCCGTCATCGGCGGTAGTTTGTCTGCGTAATACCACCAGATCGCCTTTATTTATCCCTGCATCTATCATACTGTTGCCTTTTGCCCGAAGCATAAACAGTTCCCCGTCACCGAACAACGCTTTCGGAAAAGCATAGCTTTCCTCGATATTCTCAACGGCAAAAATGGGTTCGCCACAAGCAATTTCACCAATCAGCGGTACGACAATTCGCGCTCCACCGTCAAGTTGAGGTAAGGGTAAGATATTTCCCGTACTTGTCAGCTCCAAACGATCCGATTTTTGCAACGCTTTCACATATCTTTGAACAGTCGCAAGGGAACCGAGGTTAAGGGCGTGCATGATTTCTCTGAAACTCGGCGTTCTCCCGTGCTCTCTTTGATAATCAATATTATACTGAGCCACTTTTTCAAGCGTATCTGAGTTCAACACTCTCATTTTATCACCTCCGGCACATAAACAAAACATTGCGTTTCGTTATCGTATTCGTATTATAGCAAAAGCCAGCCCCCGAAGTCAAGGGCTGACTGTGCAGGTTTACAGACAGTGAAAAAGTTTTTATAAACCTTATTTCTTCATCAGCGTAGTTTATTACAAACTTGACAATGCCCGCATTACCAAGTCGATATCCTTATTCTCCAATTCATGAATTATATGAAGATAAGTTTTCTGTGTCGTTGTCATGCTAGAGTGTCCCAAACGTCGTGCTACACTTGCAATAGAAACCCCAGCAAACAACAATAAAGAAGCATGGGTATGTCGTAAACCGTGTACTGAGATTACTGGGATTTGTGCTTGCTTACATCTACGACGTAAAATATCATTCACCGTGGAATTATATACCTTACAATTTACGAATAATGGCTCATCTTCTGGTTTATCCTTAATCAATTCAGAAAACTGTACGACTGTTTGCCAATCAATCTGAATCTTCCTAACTGATGACTTATTTTTTGTAGGCAAAAAGCCGCCCAATCCTTTATAGTCCCATGTCTTTTCAATAGAAATAGCTTGATGGGCAAAATCAAAATCCTTCGGAGTAATAGCAAGCGCTTCTGAAAAACGCATTCCAGTTTTTGCAATAAGAAGAATCAGCCAATCCCAATTTACCTCGGACCTTAAATCAAGATGCAGCAAGAGAGTATGTAATTCAAATTGACTTAAATACTTAGGCTTTTTTTCTCGAGGAGTTTTGCCTTTTATAATAGACTTTCTTGTGGGATCACGCCTTATTAACCCTTCATCGACAGCATCTAATATTGCACCTTTTAATTGATGGTGAAAATCCATAGTAGTTTGCCGTTCATGTTGCTTAGCATAGTCATTCAGTAGCTTTTGATAGGTAATACGATCCATATCACTTATGCGAAGATCTGGAATTAACTTCCTAAGCCAAGACAATGCAAGCAGATACTTATTCATTGTTACTTTACGAATTGCTCCATCTTTGTACACTTTAATCCAGCGTTCAAAGTAGTCACAAAATAGTTCATTCTGTTTTGTTTCTTTTGTCATTTTTTATTTCTCCTATATATTTTTTACCACGCTGATGAAGGGTGATAAGGTTATCAAGATTGTCAAACAGTCTTCCGATTTTAGTTTGTTCTACGACACATGGCAGTAGTAATTCAAGCGTCATTAAAGTATCAGCATTGAGCTTTGCTCGACTTCCGCCGACTAAAAA
>CASDQF010000003.1 GCA_949282845.1 uncultured Alphaproteobacteria bacterium
AGATAGTTACGAACAATCCAAGGTATCAGTCAAAAAATAAAAAAATGGTATTGTAAATTACAAAATTCTGAAGTAGATTAAACTCATGCAGAAAGTTAGTAAGAAAAAGTGTATATTTTTTTCGGTTTTATCTTACTAACCCCGACCAGTATAAAAGACGGAAGGATTTTACTTCCGTCTTTTTTTGAACATAAATAAATTAAAAAATGCATTTTTCATTTCTTGGACTAAATCATTGTATAAACTTTTTAAAACTAGATTTAATATTTTTTTGATAAAACTTGACAAAACAATAGCTTATGATAAAATAAATTATTTTCAATAAAAAAGGAATAAAATATGAGGCAAGATTTTAATTATCAAGTAAAAGTATTTTCATCTACTCATAATACTTCTTTTACAATTCCATATGATGAAGAATGCGATATTTTATATCGAAATGAGTTAGCAAAAGAAATATGGCTGCATAAAAAGAATGGTAATAGAGAACGTATGTGGTATTTGGTTCGTTCTTATCATCGTAGATATCCATTTTCTTTGACGGCTCTTCGGACACATGAACATTCTTAATTTTTCTTTGACACAAATGTAGTGAAGTGTTAAGACAGGCTATGGAGTAAAAGGAAAATGAAAACATCAATAGAACCTGTCCTAGAAATAGATTTAACTGCAGTTAAGCATAATTATAATTTTTTAAAAAGCTTTGGAAATGGTGTTCAAATAGCTTGTGCTGTGAAGGATGACGCCTATGGAATAGGAGCGTTAGATGTTGTGCGAACATTAAAAGACAATTGTTCTGTTTTCTTTGTTGCTTATGCAAAAGAGGGAGAGCTTATTCGTTCATTCGTACCAAATGCAGATATTTTTATTTTGCAAGGAATTGGAGAGAACGAATTATCTCAAATAATAAAAAATCATCTTATTCCCGTTCTATCGACATTAGAGGATGTTCAGTGGTGGACTTCTATAACGGATGAAAGGTATGCTTTAATGATCGAGACAGGTTTAAATCGGCTAGGATTAAGAACTAATGAAATTAATGAGTTAACAATATCTCAAAGAAAAAAAGCATCGCTTGTTATGTCTCACTTAGCTTGTGCAGATGATACAGCTCATCCTTTAAATAAAATACAACTAGAACGATTTCAATCCTTAAAACATCTTTTTCCTAATGCAAAATTTTCTTTATCTGCCTCAGAAGGTTTTTTACTAGGTTCTTCGTATTTACAGGACATGGTAAGGATTGGTGCTTTATTATACGGTATCAATCGTTCTGAAGCATTTAAAACGAATATTCGTCCAGTCATGTCTATAAAAGCGGCTGTTTTACAAACAGCTGTTTTACCCAAGGGAGAATATGTTAGTTATGGAGCGACTTTTCAAGCACCTAAAGATATGCATTTGGCTGTTATTAGTTTAGGTTATGGAGATGGTTTATTCCGTTCTTTGGGAGAAGGTAAGGGGGGCTTTTATTGGCATCAAAAGCGTTTACCTATTTTAGGACGAATTTGTATGGATAGCACGATGTGTGATATGGCAGAAGCAACAGATTTAAAACCTGGAGATTTTATAGATGTTCTAAATTCTTTTTATACAGCAGATGAAATGGCTAAGGACGTAGGGACAATTGGGTACGAGATTATTTCTCGTTTCGGAAAAGGACAGCGTTTTCAGAAAAAGATAAAGGAGGCTTAAAATGACACATGAAGATTATTTGAGAATAGCAGTTGAAGAAAGTGCTCGTTCAGTAGAAGAGGGGTCTTCTCCCTTTGGCGCCGTTATTGTTAAAGATGGAGAAATCTTAGCTATTGCGCATAATTTGGTCGTTCCATGTCAAGATCCGACGGCACATGCAGAAGTGACGGCTATTCGAGCAGCTTGTTCTAAAATTAAAAGTCATGATTTAAGCGGAGCTATTCTTTACACATCTTGTGAACCGTGCCCGATGTGCTTAAATGCAGCAAAATGGGCAAATATAAAAGAAATTTATTATGCTTGTGATCGTTATGACGCTGATGATATAGGTTTTCGAGATAAACTCTTCTATGAGCAAGATCCTATTCAGATTCATCATTTAAAAATGCCTGAGGCTGTTCAAGTGATGCAAAAGTGGTATCAATCGGAAACAAAAAAGCCCTATTAAAAAATGCGTTCTAAAGAAGAAATCATAAATTTAGTTTTGGATGTCGCTCAAAAAGATGAACGAGTTCGAGTAGTCGGGATGAATGGTTCTCGTGTTAATTCGGCAGTTTCACCAGATTCCTTTCAGGATTTTGATATTGTTTTTTTGGTTCGAAATTTACCTTCTTTTCTTAGAGATGATAAATGGCTTTCAGTCTTCGGCAAAAGGATGATTATGCAGAAGCCAGAAGCGATGAGTTTATTTGCTCCATCTTTAAACGGTTGGTTTACTTATTTAATGCTTTTTGAAGATGAAAATCGTATAGACTTGATGCTAATTCCTATAGAAGAAATAGAAAAATATTTACATAATGATACATTAACACGAATTCTTCTAGATAAAGACGGTTTAGTAAAGAATCCTCCAATACCGACAGATAAAAAGTGGCTGGTTCAAAAACCCTCGGAGAGCTTTTTTATAGATTGTTGTAATGAATTTTGGTGGCTTGTCCCGTATGTTGTAAAAGGAGTTTGCCGACAAGAGTTTTTATATGCAGCAGATCATTTACAATTACTGCGCCAAGAGCTTATTCGAATGCTGTCTTGGAAGGTTGGTTTTGAAAATAGTTTTTCTGTTTCAGTCGGTAAGAATGCGAAATATTTAGAAAAATTTATTGCTAAAGATATTTGGAACGAGCTTAAAAAAACGTATAAAACAACTTCTTATATTGAACAAAAAGAAACTTTAGAGAGACTTATCTACCTGTTTGAAAAAGCCGCTCAAGAGGTTGCTTGTTTTTTGAAAACATCTTATCCTCAAGAGACGGCTCATCAAATTTTAGCTTATACAAGACATCACTTATCGTCTATTTAGACTTTTTTACAGTCACTTTTTTAACTTTATTTTGAGCAACGGGTAATTTAGGAATATTAACTTTCAAAACGCCATTTTCAAAATCCGCCGTTACTTTATCTACATCAATTTCTGTTGGTAAAGGAATTGTTCTTTGAACTGTTCCATAAGAACGCTCTGAAAAATAGTAACCTTCACCTTCTTCTTCACGTTCGTGTTTTTTCTCTCCAGAAATTGTCATATATCCGTCTTTTGACACATTGATTTCCAAATCTTCAGGATTCATACCAGGAAGCTCAGCCATTACTTTCACAGCTTTTGAAGTATCTCGAACCTCAATATCTGGTTCCAATAATGCTTGATCGTTCATATCAGTCCAAGGTGTGACAAAACCTTTTAAATGATGATTAAAAATGCGATTGATTTCATTTTGAATATCTTCAGATTTTGATTGTTGCATTGCTTTGTTTTGCATGTGAGTTAAATTTTTATGTGACATTTTATCCTCCTTTTGTTTATATAAATCTATGTAAGTCGACTTTTATAAAAATCAAGGGGAATGAAAAAAATTAATCTAATTTTTTATTAAAAAACCATCCGGCAAAAGTAAGCGTAATAAGGGCGATAATCAGTAATGGGCAAGTATTCATCCAAATATTTTCAAGAGGGAAATCTTTTAAATAAATCCCCTTCATAAGTCTAAAAAAATAAGTCAGTGGATTTATATAAGCAAATTTTTGGAAATAGAGAGGCATATTTTCAATAGGCGTGACAAAACCGGATAATAAAACTGTTGGAGCCAGAAAAGCAAAGACGCCTAAAATAGCTTGTTGTTGTGTTTGACAAAGAGTAGATATAAAAAGCCCTATGCCAGCAATAGAGAGAAGAAAAACAGTCATGCACCCATAAAGCATAAAAATAGAACCCATTAAGGGAATATGAAATAAATATAAAGCAGCCAAAACCATAATTGTCACATCAAGTAAAGTAATAATAATCGCCGGAATTGTCTTTCCGATTAAAATTTCATAGGGCTTCAATGGAGAAACGATAATTTGATCAAAAGTTCCAAGCTCTTTTTCTTGAGCGACAGCTAAAGCCGTAATAGACAGTGTCATGACCATAGCTAAGATTCCAGTTAAAGAAATGACGATAAACCATTGATAATCAAGGTTTGGATTATACCAATTTCGAATGTCAATCGTTATTCTCGAAGCAGGAGGGGTAATACCTAAAATTTCTGACTGATAATTATTGATAATCTGAGTTGCATAATTTTGAACAATTTGAGCCGCGTTTGATTTCCGTCCATCAAGAATAAATTGAACCTTTGCAGATGTTCCGCTATAGATGTTTTTAGTAAAATCGTTTGGAATTGTGACGGCTAAATAGACTTTTTGTTGATCAATAAGGTTAATCATATCCTGTTGATTATCAACATGATAGACTTTTTTGACAATAGGGGTATTTTCAAATTTATCTATTAGAGCTCTTGAAATTTGTGTGTTATCTTTATCATAGACAAGCATGGATATGTTGTTGACCTCTAAAGTTGCCGAAAAAGCAAATAATGTCATTTGCAGCAAAGGAGGTAAAATAATCATAATTCGATTACGAGGATCAGACCAAATAATTTGAAACTCTTTGATAATAAGTGCCCAAATGCGAGACAAACGAGAAAGAAAATAATACTTCATGCGTCTAACCTCCGCTTTGTCATATGATATAAAATCATAAACAACAACAATCCATTGATAAGCAAGAAAATACTTTGAGGTATCAAAACACTCCAAACGGTTCCCGCCATATAAAGGTTGTTAATGCTTGGGACATAATAACGAGCAGGAATAATATAGGTTATCCATTGGATGACATTTGGCATACTTGGAATTTCAAACAGAAAACCAGACAGCATAACCGCTGGCAAAAAGCCAAAAGCCGCTGCTGTAATGGAAGATAAAAATTGATTTTTTGAAAAAGTCGAAACAATAAAACCTTGTCCTAGAGAAGTTGAAATAAATAAACTGGTCGTTATAAAGTAAACGAAGTAAGAGCCTCGAAAAGGAATATCAAAGATGACAATGGCCAGAAATGTACAAAAAATAGTTGAACACATCGCCAAACCATAATAAGCCACATATTTTGCCATAATTAAATCTAATTTTGTCATTTGTGTTGTTAAAAGAGCTTCCATCGTGCCACGTTCCCATTCTCGAGCAACAACCAAAGCTGTTAGAATCATGCCAACTAATGTCATAATAATAGCAATCGAGCCAGGTAAAATAAAATTGCGGCTTTTTAATTCCGGATTGAACCAAACAATATTTTCTATTTCAATCAGAGAAGAAAAATTACCTCCTTTTTCTTGGCCATAAATTTTCATCCAGTTTAAAACCAAGCTCTGAACATAAGCCGCTACGAAAGTTGCTATATTAGGATCTGTCGCATCCGTAATTAACTGGATAGGTGCTGCGTTTTGTCCTCTCTGAAGTATTCTTGAAAAATCACTGGGGAAAATAATCATAGCTTTGATTTTATCACTCATTAAAGCTTTTTCCATTTCTTGGCGGCTTGTATAACGCGTAACATCTAAGTATCGTGTTTGTTCAAATCCGGCAATCAAATCATTCATCTCATTTTTATAACCATCAATCAATAAACCGACACGAATATTGTTGTTATCTAAACTAATAGCTGTTGCAAAAATAAGAATTAAAATAAAAGGGAGAATAAATGCTATAAGGATACTACTGGGATCCCGAATAATTTGAAAAAATTCTTTTTGAATTAGCGCTTTTAAAACCTTCATATCTGAGACCTCTTATTGTATTCTAAGATCGTTCTAATAAAAGCATCTTCCATTGTTTCATTTGTCTTTTTAATTTCAACCGGAGTTCCTATTTTTATTGCTTTTCCTTGATAAATAAGAGCAATACGATCACAATATTCTGCTTCATCCATAAAATGAGTTGTAACCATGACTGTCACTCCTTTTTCTACCATAGCATTGATATGTTTCCAAAATTCCCGCCGCGTCAGGGGATCAACGCCACTGGTTGGTTCATCCAGAAATAAAATAGAAGGATTATGCATAATTGCGCAGGCGAGGGCTAATCGCTGTTTAAATCCAAGTGGTAAATCACCAGCGCGTGATGTTAAATAAGGCTCTAGTTTAAAAACATCTATCATTTCTTGAATGCGCTTTTCTTGACTATTAGATTTTAATCCATAGATTCCTGAAAAAAAATGTAAATTTTGTATAACAGTTAAGGGACTGAATAAAGAAAATTTTTGTGCCATATATCCTAGTTGTTCTCGTGCTTTCTCCGGATGAAGCCGCATATCTACTCCATTAATAAAAGCTCGTCCGCTTGTTGGTTTACTGAGGCCACACATCATTTTAAAAGAAGTCGATTTTCCGGCCCCATTAGGACCGAGAAGTCCGAAAATTTCACCTTTAGGAATCTTAAAGGTAATATCTTCAGCTGCTGTAAATGTTCCATATTTTTTTGTTAAATGTTCAGCTTCAATCATAAAATGTGTTGTACTTTTAACTTTAATTTGTCCAGCAACATTTGATTCTCCCATCGGTGCTCCTCCTAAAACACCAATGACGGCGTCTTCAAACCGAGGTTGAACAGGAGTGAGAAAGCTTTGAAATGCTTTTTGTGTTTTTTTATCCGATGTTACAATGCGTACGGCATCTCCCTGAATGACGGCATCTGTAACGGGATTTTTTCCTTTTAAAACTTCTCGAAGTAATGCTCTGGCAGAGATCCCTTTTCTCTTCATTAAAAAGACATTGTTCTTCATTTGTCGCGTTAATTCTTCAGGTCTACCGTTATAAAGTAATTTTCCCTCATCTAATAAAAGAACATTATCAAAGTGTGCTGCTTCATCCAAATAAGAGGTTGACCATAAAATACTCATTCCATTTTTTGACAAATCACATACTAACCTCATCAATTCTCGCCTTGAAATCGGATCAACGCCAACGCCAGGTTCATCCAGAACCAAAACTTGTGGTGTTCCTAGCAAGGCACAGGCTAATCCTAATTTTTGTTTCATTCCTCCCGACAAGCGTCCAGCCAAACGATTGGTAAAAGGGAAGAGACCTGTTAAAGCTAATAGCTTCTTGAAAGTTTCTTCAGGATGAGACAGATTTTTTAAGTCAGCATAAAGATTTAAATTTTCTTGAACCGTTAAATCCTCATATAAACCAAATTTTTGAGGCATATAACCAACGAGTTGATGTAATTCATCTGATTGTGTCTGAGTATCTAAGCCTAAGACGGATATTTGACCGCTGGTAGGGACAAGAAGTCCTAAGAGTAGACGACATAATGTTGTTTTACCAGCGCCATCAGGACCGACAACCCCCATAATTTTACCTTTTTGCAGCTGAAAACTTAAGTCCTTAATGGCTTTATTAGAGCCAAAATTTTTGCAAACATGGGTGAGAGTTACGGTCGTTTGTTGCATTTACTTCACTTTTATTGTAATGGGCATACCTTGTTTTAAAAAATCATCAGGGTCATCAATAATAATTCGTGTTCTATAGACAAGATCTGTTCTAAGCCCCGTTGTTTCAATTGTTTTGGGCGTAAACTCTGCTTGCGGAGAAATAAAGCCAACATGCCCATGATAAACTTTAGGGGTAGAATCCGTCATAATTTCGACTTTTGTTCCAATTTTAAATTTCCCAAGATCGGTTTCTTGAATATAACTGCGTGCCCACATTTCCTCATTTAAGGAAAGAATATAAACCGGAGAACCTTCAGATAACATTGTTCCGGGCTCTTGAATGCGAACTAAAATAATACCGTTTGAGGGCGCATAAAGTTTTGTATCTCGATAGTTTGTTTCTGCTTCAGCCAAAACTGATTCCATATAAGCAACATTAGCTACAGCTTCATCTCTAGAGGCAAGAATATCATCACATTGTTGTTGAGAAATTGTATCTGTATTACATAAAGAAATATTTCTTTTGTATTTACGTTCAGCATTATTAAGTTGAACTCTGGCTTGTTCAAGTTGAGCCTTTGCCTGATTTAGTCTATTTTTAATGGGTTCTTCATCTAAAACGGCAACAACATCTCCGACTTTAACAGCATTTCCTTCTTCCAACAGCATTTTTTGAAGTCTTCCAGGAACACGAAAAGAAAGATTGACTTGACGAATATCAATATTTCCATAAAGGATGAGCTCTTTATCATCAGAATTTTGTTGATAAGCATTCCAGCCTGCAATCAGAAAAAAAACAGATAAAATGACAGCTCCGATTAAAACAGTTTTTTTTGTTTTAGATTTTTTTTGAGACATTTATTTCTCCCTATTTTATTTAGGATAAGTTTAATATTTCTTTTTATAAAAAACAAGCACGAATAAAAGTAAAAAAGATTGACAAAATAAAAATGATATATTAAAAAAATACTTAAGGAGAAGGTAGATGGATTGTTTTCACCTGAGCCAAGTTGTAAGTATGAATGATATTAAACACGAAGATGCTTATCGCGTAGGAAATGACGTGGCTATCGTTGTTGATGGAGCAACAGGCTTTCAAAAAGATATCTATTCTGATGGAACAATAGTTTCTTTACCGGATATAACAAATCAGGAATACACGTCAGCTCGTATATGGGCTGAAACTTTAGCTCAAAGTTTATATGAGAAAGCCCAAACAGATTCTTCTAATTTAACGACTATTTTGGAAAAAAGCATAAAAGAAGCTTCTGCTAAAATGCCATTGGTTCGTTCTGATTTTTCTTTGTTTGAAACACCATCTTCTCCTGTGATGATTATGCGCGTTTTAAATGGTATGATGGAAGTATTAGGCTCAGGAGATTGTGGACTACTTATTAAATATAAAGACGGCTCAATAGATACTTTCGTTGGCAGTGCTGTTCTAGAAAACATCAGGAAGAAACGAGAAGAAAAAATTCATTCTCTTTATCCTGACTTTTCTTCAAAGACAAAAGAAGAACAATCGAAAATTCGTTTTTGTTTTATGAAAGAAACGCGGCAAAGATTAGGATCTTTTCCTAACGGATATTTTGTTCCTTTTATGAATCAGGGAAATATCATAAATCCTTTTTTAGAAAACCAAAGGGTTGTTTCCGCTACTCATAATCGTTCGTTAAATTATTATCAACGAGGAGATATTTGGGAATTATTTGCTGAAGTAGAAAAAGTAGACACTATTATTTTAAGTACAGACGGTTTTGTGGAAAGAATCTTAAAAAATCGTTTAGCTACGCCTAAAATGCTACTCAATTGTATTAAAGGTCCGACACATCTAAAACAATTTGCTAAAAAGTTACGAAAAGTAGAAATTTCTTCTTTATCTAATAAAGAAACCATTGCCATGAAACTTCTAAATGGTTGTAAGAAAAATACAGGTAGTGCAGATGATGCAACGGCTTTATTAGGCTATATGCGCGTTAATAAACATCGGGCTTTTTTGGCAAGACAAAATCGGTTACCGGCCATAAAAGAACGAGATTAAATCATTTAATCCTATCAAAGACTAATTCATTTTTTAAAAAACACTTGAAAGCAATAGCAAATATGCTAAAATGCTTTCCCTAAATTATTTTTTATGAGGATTATGATGACAAATTACAAAGAAACTAAAAAGTTGGATGATAAGTTCAATCCGACAGATATAGAAAATAGATGTTTATCGTTTTGGGATGCAAATCAAACTTATAAATATGACAAAACAGCCGAACGAGTTAACACCTATGTCGTCGATACTCCTCCTCCCACAGTATCTGGTTCTTTACATATCGGTCATATTTTTAGTTATACGCAAACAGATGTGATGGTTCGCTATAATCGAATGCAAGGAAAATCTATTTTCTATCCTATCGGTTGGGATGATAATGGCTTACCGACGGAACGTCGTGTTCAAAACTATTATAACATAGCTTGTAATCCTGATTTGCCGTATGATCCAAGCTTTAAACCGGTGCATGATCCTAAAAATGAGGATCGAAGACAAGAAGTTTCTCGACAAAACTTTATTGAAGCTTGTGACATATTAACCCAAGAAGATGAAAAAGTTTTTGAGGACATTTTCCGTCGTATCGGACACTCTTATGATTGGAATTTAAAATATTCAACAATTAGTCCAAAAGCGA
The DNA here is from genome assembly GCA_949282845.1 of uncultured Alphaproteobacteria bacterium. Taxonomy (GTDB): domain Bacteria; phylum Pseudomonadota; class Alphaproteobacteria; order CAAHEQ01; family UBA3637; genus CALXXX01. The sequence goes on from CASDQF010000003.1 coordinate 10,117, forward strand.
TTGCAGTTAGTCAAGCTTCTTTTTTAGAACTTGTAGAGAAGGGAATTGCTTGTTCTGTTGAAGCGCCAACAATGTGGGATGTAACATTCCAATCTGCTGTTGCTCAAGCGGAAATAGAAGATCGTGAAATGGATAGTTTTTTCCACGACATTCGTTTTCAAGTAGAAGGAGAACCGGATGTCTGTTTTACAATTGCAACAACTCGACCGGAATTTTTACCTGCCTGTATCGCTGTTGTAGCTCATCCGGATGATGAACGTTATCAAAAATATTTTGGTAAAAAAGCAATCGTTCCTTTGTTTGATATTCCCGTTCCGATAGTTCCGTCTGAACATGCAGAAATGGATAAAGGAACTGGTATTATGATGGTTTGCACGTTTGGTGATGCAGCAGACGTCACTTGGTGGAAACAATCAGGTCTTCCGATTAAACAAATTATAGGCTTAGACGGTCGTATTATTAAGCAAGAATATGGGGAAGGCAACTTTGTTTCTTTAAATATCGAAAAAGCAAAGAAAAATTATGATGCGATTGCAGGCTTAAAAGTGAAAGATGCACGAGCTAAGATTGTAGAGATGTTGAAAGAAGAAGGGGCTTTGATGGGAGAATTAAAGCCAATCAAACATCCTGTTAAGTTCTATGAAAAAGGAACACAACCTTTAGAGTTTGTATCCAGTCGTCAATGGTTTATCAAGATTTTAGATTATAAAAAAGAGTTAGTAGAAGCCGGCCGACAGATCAAGTGGTTCCCTGCTCATATGCAAATACGTTATGAAACATGGGTGGATGGTCTAAACCAAGATTGGTGTATTTCACGTCAACGCTTCTTTGGCGTCCCATTTCCTATTTGGTATCATTTGGATGAAAATGGACTTATTGATTACAATCGTCCTATTTTTGCGACAAAAGATCAATTGCCTGTCGATCCGATGATTGATGTTCCAAATGGATTTACGGAAGAAATGAGAGGAAAACCAAATGGCTTTATCGGAGAAAAAGATGTTATGGACACATGGGCTACATCCTCTTTAACACCTCAAATTGCCATGGCTTTTGCTCCGGAGGGAAATAATTTAAGTTTACCTTTTGATGTGAGACCTCAAGCACACGATATTATTCGGACTTGGGCTTTTTATACAATTATGAAAGCGTGGGCTCATAATAAGACTATCCCTTGGAAAGAAGCCTTGATTAGCGGCTTTATTTTGGACCCAGATCGTAAGAAAATGAGTAAATCAAAGGGCAATGTCGTAACTCCTATGCATTTAATTGAAAAGTATTCTTCCGATGCTGTGCGTTATTGGGCTAGCCGCGCTAAGTTAGGCATTGATACAGCTTATGAAGAACAAATTATGGAACAAGGTAAAAAGTTAACAAACAAATTCTTTAATGCTAGTCGCTTCGTGTTCCAGATTGTTGAGAATGCAGGTCTTTCTACTATGACAGATTATGCGTCAAAGATTACGGAAGCATTTGATAAAGCTTGGATTGCTAAGATGATGGACGGAGTTGCAGGAGCCAGAAAGGCTTTTGCAGCAAATGATTATTCTTTAGCATTAGAAAACACAGAACGATGCTTTTGGAGTTTTTGTGATAATTATCTTGAAATTGTTAAAGGACGCGCATATGGAGAAAATTCTACTTCAGCCGTAGCTACATTAATGATCACAATTGATTTGTTTACCAAATTATTTGCTCCTTTTATTCCTTTCATAGCAGAGGAAATCTATCAATGTCGTTCTTGGAGTAAAGATAATGGTTCTGTTCATACTCAATTATTCCCGAACGTAGAAGATTATACTTCTCAAACAGGAAATATAGCCTTATATGATAAGGTCGTGGAATGTGTTGAATTAGGACGAAAGATAAAAGCTGAAGAAAAACGTAGCTTGCGGACCCCTGTTTTAGAAATGACTGTCTCGGCAAACGAAAAAACATTAGATTTATTACATCAAGCTCAAATTGATCTAGAAAATGTGTTAAATATAAAAGAACATAAAATCACTTTTGAAGCCAAATCTGATGAGATGACTTTAATGAACTTCATTTTAGGTGAGGACGAAAAAAAAGTTAAATAACTTTAATTTATAGAAACTTATAAGAGTAAGAAGTATCGGAATCACAAAGGAACGATACTTCTTTTTTTCTAAATTTTTTTTATTAAAATAGTTCAAAAGATATTATTAAAATAAGCTTGACATTCATAGAATTATATGAATAAATTAAAAAACACAAAACAAATAAGAGGCTTACAATATTTATTTTATAAGAACTTACTTGTTTGTTGTAGGTGTAGGGGGGGGAAATGCTCCCTCGTTCGCTTAATCTATATAAAAGTTCTCTACGCCTGGGAAGGAACAGAGGAAAACTTAAAAGGAGAAAACAATGAAATATTCTAATACGACCATTCGAGAATTATCTGCTCAATATCGAAGTGTTTTGAAAAAATGCTTTATATTGAATGCTGCAGTGATAATGGGTTTATTTTCTTATACAGCAAAAGCTGATGATTACGCAAATTTAGAAGATTTAACGCACGAAACCGCGAATATGGGGACAGTAACAATAGAAAATAAAGAAGTCTCCTCTAAGTATGGTTCTGTTGTTTTTGTACCAAATGGAGTAAATGCAGTTTTGGGAGAAAATTCTATTATTCGCAATAATACAGCGGGGATTGGAACAATTGGTATTTCAAAAAAAGAAGGTAATTTACAAATAGGTTCTGGAAGCCTTTTCCATAATAATACAGCAAAATATGATGGTGGAGCTATTGGTAATTATGGTGGAGCTATTATTGCAAACAACGTGACATTTAAAGAAAATAAAGCTCAAACAACTGGAACAGATTATCAAGCTATCGGAGGAGGAGCTATTTCTTTAGGAATCGATGCTCAAACAACCATTATGGGTAGTTACTTTGAAAATAATGAATCTGGCTATAACGGCGGAGCTATTGGTACACGGAAAACTTTACAAGACAGTGAAGTAGCTAATGCAGAGACACGTAATAGCTTAAGTATAGATAATTCAACTTTTAAAGGCAACAAAGCCTTGGGAACAACAGTAGATACTTCTGATAGTAAGTTAGTTGGAACAGGTAATGGTGGCGCGATAGCAAATACTTTTGCGACAGTTCAGATATCTAACACAACATTTGATGAAAATAAAGCTGCTAATTATGGTGGGGCTATTTTCAATATGCCATATGAAAATGCTAAATCTACAGCTTTCTATGAGCTCGGAGGTAAAATAACACTAACCGGAACAACATTTACAGATAATGAAGCAAAATCTGGTGGTGCTATTTACAACAAAGGAACACTTACATTTGAAGGTACTTCAAATTTTTCAGACAATTCAGCTAAATTAGGCGGAGCCATTTTTAATGATACGAATGCTGTCATCGGCGATATTACCGATGGTTCTTTCATAGATAATGAAGCTGAAGCATACAAATCTGCAGATGTTGCTGGAGGAACAGATGTCTATGCTCAAGGCGGCGTCATTTACAATAAAGGTCAAATTGGTAATATTACAGCTGACTTTATTGACAATAGTGCTACAACAAAATCAGAAACAGCATCAAAAGCAACAGCTAATGGTGGCGCTTTAGCTTTATATCAAAGCACGATAGAATCTATTACCGGAAACTTTATAAATAATATTGCTAAAGCCGAAATTGTTGGAAGTAATCGTGATTACGCCGATGATATGATTTCCGGTAGCAAGCTTGTATCTGCAGGTGGTGGCGCCATCCACATTGAAGGGAAGTGGGCAAGTGGAGCTTCAACAAATATTGGAGCAATAACAGGTAATTTCACAAACAATAGTGCTCAGGGTGATGCTTACGCCAATGGTGGTGCGATTTATATGAAAGCCGGTCCAAATACAGATGTTTCGATTGATCAGATAACCGGTGATTTTACTAACAATAGTGTTGTTGCTTCTACAGCAGATACAGATGTTACTAAAGTTTCTACCGGGGGTGCGATTTCTGTTAAAGTTGACGGTGGAAAGATGGCAACTTTAAATGTAGCAGGTAATTTCACAGGAAACTCTGTATCAACTAATGTAACAAACGCTTTGGGCGGTGCAGTCTATAATGAAGGAACATTTAATGTTTCTGATAGTACCTTTACAGCAAATACCGCTAATTCAACATCAGGTAATGCTTTAGGAGGAGCGATTTACAATACGGCCGATGGTATTATCAGCTTATCTGGAACTAATGCATTTAGTAATAATATGGCTAACGGAATCGCAAATGATATTTACAATTTAGGTACATTAAACATTTCCAGTGGTACAACGACGATTGGAAGTGGTATTGATGGTACTGGTAGTTTGATAGTATCAGGCGGAGCAACATTAGATATTGGTACAACTAAAGTTGCTCAGGACAGTATTACTTTCAATGAAGGTTCTACACTAAAGGCTAGCTTATTAAATACAACCTCTTACGGAAGTTTGGTTGCCAATACAATAAGTGCTAACGGAGCTGCATTGAATTTGACTGTTGGTTCTGCTGGTGATTATGTCATTGCAACAGGCGCTGGTGCGGATTCATTTGCAGATGCGATTGTAGATTCATCTAGCTTATATGATATCGTTAAGACATCACAAGATGAAAACACATTAACATATACTGCAACAGTTAAAGCAGCAGAAGATATTGCTACAAGTACCGGTGTTTCAGAACAAGCTGCATCCGTATTAACTACGATAGCAAATGCTTCGAATGATACAGCAAGTCAAATTGCCTTAAATTTACAAAATGAATTAGCTGCCGGTAATACAGCTGTAGTTGAGAAAGCAACGACAGATTTAGCTCCAACTAACACATCTACAGTTCATTCTGTCGCAACGACAGTTCAAAGCCAAGTTTTAAGTGTTGTAAATAATCGATTAGCCGTTCCGACAATGGGACGCTCTGGAGGTGATGTGAAGGCTGAATATGGTCCTTGGGCTCAAGGGTTATATAATCGTTCCAAACAAGACGCCTCTTCATCAACATCAGGTTTCCGTGGCTATACACAAGGAGTTGCGTTTGGTTTAGATACTCTGATTAATGATGTTTACACTGTTGGTGTCGGTTATGCTTACAATACAACAGATGTGAAGAGTGCTGGACGTACAACCGATATTTACGGTCATAACTTCTTTGTATACGGAGAATATCAACCAAATGCTTGGTTTGTGAATGGAACTTTAAACTATAGTACATCTGACTATAAAGAAGCGAGATCTGTGACAGGTGTTGGTGTATCCGGAAAGTATAATGTTGACACTTGGGGTGGTCAAGTCATGGCTGGATATGATACTGAGTTAGGTCTTACACCGAAAGCTGGTTTGCGCTATTTACACATTAAGCAAGACAGCTATACAGATACAGCAGGTCAAAATATCAAGACAGATAATACAGACTTGTTAACAGCTGTTATCGGAGGTAACTACTCTTATACTTTCGTTGAAGAAGGATATTCTTTAAAGCCGGAAGTGCGTTTAGCAGCAACATACGATTTAGTTTCGGATAATGCTGATGCGACTGTAGTTATGGGGACTTCCTCCTATACAACTACAGGTAAACGGTTGCCTCGTTTTGGTGTAGAAGCGGGTGTCGGAGTGACAATGAATGTTGCTAATACAGTTGATATTTCATTGAACTATGATGCTGGTATTCGTCGCGATTACATGAGCCATACCGGAACTTTGAAATTAAAATATAATTTCTAAGTCTCTGATACTGACTATAAAAGGCGGTTCTTTTAAAAGAACCGCTTTTTATTATTTTATAAAAAACTTGACAAAATAAAAGATCTTTATTATAATAACTCATTCAAAAAAATAAGAACAAAAAAGATGGCTAACTCCGCTCTCAGGAGATTTTATTGAAGGGTGATAAGAATGAATGATTTTGTAAAAGCTGTTGATCTAGGGGATTTAGAAAAACTAAAAGTTTTATCTTCTTCGATAGAAGATATAAATACCGTTGTTGATGAAGAAGGAAAAAATCTTTTAATGCGAGCTTGTGATAAGTTACCAATCTTAAATAATCATGAGCGAAAAATACTAGAAAAAAAACGTGCTCAGATAGCCGCTTATTTAATCGAAAAAGGGATTCATATCAATGAACAAAAGGACGGAAAAACAGCAGCACATTTAGCTGTATTTCATGGAAATGTTGATATTATTCGCTTATTATTAGCTGCAAAGGCTGATTTTAATATAAAAACAGATTATCCTTTACGTTTAACTCCTTTAGAAATAGCTCTATCAGATGAGCGAGATTCTATGTTATTTTCAGAACATTCTCAAATTGCGCTGGATATTTTAAAAGCTAATGCTCAGAAGGATTTAAATAGTCGAAATAATTTTTTTGGGTTATCTCCATTTTTAATGTCTATTCAAAAAGGAGATTTTAAAGTTGCTTCTTATATGTTAAAAAATCACACTAAATTGAACTTGGAAATTAACGGAGTATCCTCTGAAAATGCAAACGCTAGTTTATTTTGTGTTTCAAAAGCTTTACAATTTCGCCCTCAGAATAAAAAAGAGGTTTCCATAACTTATCAATCATATTTATCTCTTTTCAAGGAGTTAACAGAAGCTGGTATTGATTATCAACAAGCAGATCGTGATGGGGATTCAGCGTTATCTTTCATAGAGGGATACCGTATGGCAGACTTTATGAAGGCTTTAAAGCAAAAAGTTACAGCTCATTCGCTGTTACAGTCTTTGATAAAACTTCGCGAAGTAAATAATATTCGTTATTAAAAGATCTTTAAGGTGTTGTTTTTAAGGGCACAAAAAATGAATGGGAGTAATTGTCTCACACAGCAAATAAGTTTTTTGTGTCATTCTATTAAAACTATAGATAGCATGTTTCCCTTCAAAAGAGGTAGCATAAAAGATATTTTGAGCTTTTTCATCAAAGCAAACAGCTGTTGTATATGGAGCCGGAAAAATAATCTCTTCATTTTTTTGAATAAGAGAATAAAGACGAATATGACTTCCATCGAAAAAAACTATTTCAGATTGAAGTGGAGAAAGAGCCGCTAAATAAGCATTTTTAGCAATGAGTGCTTTTTCTTCATGAGAAAGACAAATGAGTTCATTATGTGTGTTGAAAAAAAATAAAGAATCAGTTAGTCGGCTCCAAAAAGGAGGCTTAAGTTGAGCAGGCGTTTCAGTTATTTTTTTCCAATTTTTAATTTTTTTTTGAAACAGACATAATCGTCCAGAAGAGAGTGGGCTTAAAAGATCTGCTTCTATTACAGCTAATTTTTTTGAAGTTGAATTAAAAACAGGATAGTAAAAATATCCAAAGAGTGAAGTTATCTCTGTTGGAGGCTGGTTGTCAAAGTTTAAAGAGCTCTGAGTTATATGTGTATTTTCTCCGTCAAAAGAGACACCGCCTAAGTGCTTGAAATCAGCAGAAAGAGCAGAAAAAGAATTAACTTTTTTAATTTTGGATAATCGTCCGTCTTTCATTAAGACAAACAAAAAATCACTTTCATCTATAAAAAATAAGCGATAGGGTGATAAAATTGTGATGCTCATTTGCTTTTCCTTTACTTTTATTCTATATTAGATAAAAAAAATGTATAGTCTTTTTTTAGGAGGAAAAATGTCAGAGGCTCAAAATCGTTTTTTACAGTTAAGTTCTTTTATGAATGCCGAAATAATCGGTCAAGAAGCATTGGTTGAGCGAATGTTGATTTCTCTTTTATCTGATGGACATTTATTAGTGGAAGGAGCTCCTGGTTTAGCAAAGACAAAAGCAATCAAGAAATTGGCTTCTGCTATTGAATGCGACTCGCATCGTATTCAATTCACGCCCGACTTATTACCAGCAGATATAACCGGAAGTGATGTTTATAGACCGGAAAATGGAACTTTTGTTTTTCAAAAAGGGCCTATTTTTCATAATTTAATTTTAGCTGATGAAATTAACCGTGCCCCGGCTAAGGTTCAATCGGCTTTATTAGAGGCGATGGGAGAACGTCAGGTAACAGTAGGCGCAACGACCTATATTCTTCCGGAATTATTTTTAGTTATGGCGACACAAAATCCTATTGAGCATGAAGGGACTTATCCTTTGCCTGAAGCACAGTTGGATCGTTTTTTAATGTTTGTTAAAATAGGGCATCCAAATGTTGAGTCGGAAAGAAAAATCCTTCATTTGGTTCGAAATGAAGCAGCTCAAAAGCCAAAACCATTCTTTGAAAAAATTTCTCAAAATATGGTTAAAGAAGCTCGCCGAGAAGTTCTAAATGTTCATCTGTCCCCAGAACTAGAAGAATATATGGTTCAGTTTATTATGGCAACACGAGAACCTGCCGCTTACAATGCAGAGTTAGCTTCTTATGTAGAATATGGAGCCAGTCCTCGTGGAACCTTAGCATTAGATATCTGTTCTAAAGCATGCGCTTGGCTTCGAGGAAAAGACTATGTAATGCCGGAACATATTCATGCAGTTATTCACGATGTGCTCCGCCATCGTATTTTGTTATCGTATGAAGCTGAGGCAAAAGGAATTACACCTGATGCTTTGATTGATTTGTTACTAAAAGAAGTCCCGCTACCTTAGGAAATAAGATGATTACGACCTCAGATAAAGCTGTTTTTGCAAGTTTAGAAAGTTTGATACAAGATCAGTATCAAACATATCGGCTAACGGCTTTTCCGAATAGAAAGACTTCCCGTGTTAACAACGGAAACTATAGATCTATTTTTAAAGGTCGTGGTATGGATTTTGATGAAGTACGAGAATATCAGCAAGGAGACGATGTTCGATTAGTTGATTGGCGTATTACAGCTCGACATGGTAAAACATATACAAAAGTCTTTAAAGAAGAACGAGATCGTCAGGTATGGTTTTTATTAGACTTTCGTCACTCTATGCATTTTGCGACGCGACAAGCTTTTAAATCTGTGATTGCTGCTCATCTAGCGGCTATGACAGCATGGTTTTTCAAAGAAAAAGGAGATAAAATCGGAGGTATCCTTCTTTCAGATAAAACAATGCAACTTTATAAACCTTCTCGACTGCATAGAAAACTTATTCAATTCTTAGCTAATGTTAGTGAAATGACACGTTCAGAGAACTCTTTAAAACCGATACAAGAAGAGGTTTCTTTATCAACAGCCTGCTGGAAGCTTAGAAGAAGTTGTCGAAATGGTAATTTAATATTTATTATCAGTGATTTTTCTGATGTGAATGAAGATACTTTTAAAAGTTTGTCCTCTTTAGCAAAAAGGAACGAAGTTATTTTAATTAATGTTTTTGATGAATTAGAGGGAAAGTGTCCTATCCCGAATGTTTATCCAATTACAAATGGTGAAAAAATGGTTGCTTTAGATACACGACATTTTGCTGTTCAAAAAGCTTATATGAACTATTTTGAAAAAAGACATCTTTCTTTAAAAGAGTTTGCGTCAACATACCATATTCATTATGTTCCTATCTCTACAGGAATGGATTTTTATGACACATTTGCTCAATCTTTAAGAAGACGGAGACGCAAATGAATATTGATTTATCAGGACTGAAGGATATACATCTTCCGATAGAGCCATCTATACTACCTCTTGCATGGGGATGGTGGGTTTCCTTACTTGCTTTTATTTTAGTTTTAATAGGAATTTATTGGTTAATTATTTTTGTTCGAGAAAGTCGTCAACGTTATATTCTTCATCGCTTGGCTGAAATTAAAAATATCTCTAATGATGATTTTTTAAAAGAAATAACCTTTTTTACAAAACAAGTTGCTATCGCTTTATATGGCCGAGAAAAAGTAGCTTCTTTATATGGTCAATCCTGGATTGACTTTTTAAACAAGCATGGTTCTGTGTATTTTTCGAAAGATTTTGTAGAACTTCTGGAAAAAAATATGTATGCTTTACAAAAGAGCTTAACAGACTCTCAAAAAGAGAAAATTTTTAAGCTCTATGAGGCTTGGATTAAGGAAAATTTAAAAAGAAAGGGAAAAGAATGATGTCTACTTCCGCTCAATTATTAGAAACAATCGCTCGATTTACAGGTGAAGATGTAACGGCTTTTCGTCAATCATTAGATACCTCTAAGCCAAAAGCACAAGAAGTTGCTCAACATTTAAAAAGTCAAAATGTTTTAGCAACGGGAATTTCTGTTGCTGCTGAAATCGAATATAATTCTCTTTCTGGACATCACCAGGATCGTCATGTTATCATTCGTCGTGTTTTAAAAAGTAATAATGAATTTTTTGTTGATGCTTTTTGTCAAGAAATTAAAGCTCCACGTCTTATTAAGCTTTCCTCAATCTTAAAAATTACAGACAAAACAGGAAAAGTATATGAAAATGCTTTTGATTTTTTTGAAAATGTATTAGGAATTAAATTACAAAAATCGACAGAAACTATCCCGTCTTCAGCGCCTCAGTATCAACTTTCCTCTTCCATGGAAAAAGGAGAAATGAAAACTGCGATAGATAGAACGCGTAATGAATTAACTGCCTTATTGTTTGTCGCAGCAATGGATGGACACAAAGATCGAGTAGAATACGATAAAATGGCACAATATGTTCATAAACGCTGTCCGGATTTAAGTTTTAATGATGCAGATTTAATACAATATTTAACCTTAATTAATCCAGATACACAGAGTTTTTACTTATCTTTAGAAAAAATCTTGGGAATGGATGGTTGGGTTGTTAAAATGTTCTTGGAAGCTTTGATGACAATGATTATGTCTGATGGAGAAGTTCATGAAAAAGAAAAGCTCTTTTTGGCAGAACTTTTTCGTATCTTGGAAGAAGAGGGATTTAAAATAGAGTTTTAAATTTCTATTTACCATTCTTTTATATACTAAAGCAAACTAATCAATGAGAGAATAAATTTTATGTTTCGTTTTTTACTTCGAATTTATTTTAAGCTGTTTCGTGTTCGTGTCTATTGGCTTGAAAAAGCGTCTTCTTTACCTAAGACAGTTATTTATATGTCTAATCATGTTTCTTCTTTAGATGTATTATTTCTATATGCTTTTTTGCCAGGAAAACTTTGCTTTGCTTTAAATGCAACAACCTTAAAACAAAAAAAAATACGCTTATTGATGCGTTGTGCTGATTTATTAGCTTTTAATCCTCTTGATCCTGTTTCTATCAAAAATTTACTGTCTAAGCTGGAAGAAGGCCAATCTTGCGTTATTTTCGCGGAAGGAAAAATTACGGAAACAGGCTCTTTGATGAAAATATATGAAGCACCTGGCATTTTAGCAGATAAAGCAGATGTTCCTCTTGTCCCTGTTTGGATTGGAGGCGATCGCTATACAGCTTCATCAAAGGAAATATCTAAAAAGTCATTTCGTATTCTTCCCAAAACGACTATCACAATTCAAAAGCCTGTTATCTTTAAGATAAAAGAGGAAACACGTCGTGATAGAAATTATATTAGTAATGAACTTTATCGAATGATGCTTGATATCTCTTTTCGAGCAGCTTACAAACCAGAAGCATCTTTTTTCAGTGAATTAATGCAAACAGCAAAAAATAACGCTCATGATGGGTTATTCAGTCGACCAAAGTTTGTCGAAGATACAGAGCGTATACCTCATTCCTATAAAGATATAATCGTTAAAAGTTATTTATACGGACGTTTTTTAAAAAGATTTGTCGAAAGACAAGAACATATGGGCGTTTTGTTGCCGAATTCTATTGATAATTTATGTACTTTAATTGGTTTGATGGCTTATGAACGTGTTCCCGCAATGTTAAATTTTTCTTCCGGACTAGCCAATGTCATTTCAACCAGTAAAACGGCTGTTTTAAAAACGGTTTTAACTTCTCGCAAATTTGTGGAAGAACAGAAATTAACTCAAATTATCGAAACATTAAAAGAAAACAATGTTCAAATAATCTACCTTGAAGATATGAAAAAGTCGATCGGTTCCTTTACACGAATCTGGGCGTGGCTTTCATATAAGTTTAAATATATACCTTATAAGTACAGTGGAAGCAAAAAAGCTTTAGTTTTGTTTACATCCGGTTCTGAAGGTTCTCCTAAAGCGGTTGTTCTTAGTCATCAAAATATTTTATCCAATATTCATCAACTCGCTTCTTTAGTTGATATTAACAAAACAGACACAATGTTTAATATGCTTCCGATGTTTCATTCATATGGACTTGTTGGAGGAACTTTCTATCCTCTTTTGTGCGGCGGAAAGCTATTCTTGTATCCTTCGCCATTACATTATCGAATTGTCCCAGAATTAGTTTATGAAATTGGAGCAACAATGATGTTCGGAACGGATGCTTTTTTAAGAAGTTATGCAAAAGTAGCACATCCGTTTGATTTTCATACACTCCGTTTTGTAATGGGTGCAGCCGAATCGATAAAGAAAGAAACGCGTGATATGTATATGGAACGCTTTGGTATTCGTTTATTTGAAGCTTACGGAGCAACAGAAACTTCTCCATTTTTAACAACGAATAATGCTATTTTCTGTCATTTTGGTTCTGTTGGTCAAATTCTACCCGGTATTGAATATAAATTATCTCCCGTCACCGGAATAGAAAAGGGCGGTTCCTTATGTGTTAAAGGTCCCAATATTATGATGGGATATATATTTGCGGATAACCCTGGCGTCCTTGTTCCCCCAAAAGATGGCTGGTATGACATGGGAGATGTTATTGAAGTGGATGATATGGGTTTTTTCTATATTCGAGATCGTGTCAAACGTTTTGCTAAAATAGCAGGGGAAATGGTTTCTTTGACAGGAGTTGAGAAAATTGCTTCCGCCGTGACACCAGGGTCTACTTTTGAATATGGAGCCGTTGCTATACCTCATGACACAAAAGGGGAACAGATAGTCCTTGTCTCGACAAATAAGGATTTAAAAATACAAGATTTACAACGACTTATTCAAAAAGAAGGCTACTCAGAGCTTTACTTACCACGCATGATTTTATATCGTGACGCTTTACCTATTTTCGGCAGCGGAAAAAGAGATAATATCACACTGAAAAAAGAAGTCTTATCTGAACTAAATCCATTATAAAGGAAAACTTGATTTTTAAGTCGTATTCTTTTATGATAACTAAATCAAATAACTTAGGATAAAAAAATGAAAAAAGAAATTATTGATCTTGTCTTTCCACAGCCGTTACCTTCGATTGAAGAAATAGAAGCAAAATATCCTCCTCGAGAATTACCTCCTGGAGCCATTGTGACACGAACAGCTCCAAGTCCAACCGGGTTATTACACTTGGGAACACTTTCTGCCGCTTTATTACCTGAACGGGCAGCTCATCAGTCAGGTGGCGTATTTATTCTGCGTATTGAAGATACAGATCAAAAAAGACAAGTGGAAGGAGCTAAAGATTTAGTGCTTCGAGCCATGAAAGATTATGATATTTCTAACGATGAAGGACCTGTTTTAAATGCTCCTGAAAAAGGGAGTTATGGTCCCTATATTCAAAGCGAACGCAAAGAAATTTATCAAGCTTATATCAAAAAATGGCTGGAAGAAGATAAAGCTTATTTATGCTTTTGCACAGAAGAAGATAATGAAAAAACACATGAAATGCAAAGCAAAGCAAATATCAGACCAGGATATTATGGACCTTTTGCAAAATGCCGCAAATTAACAGAAGAAGCTGTATTAGAAAATTTAAAAGCGGGAAAACGTTTTATCGTTCGTTTTAAATCTCCTGGACATTACACTAAAAAAGTCATTATCGAGGATTTAATTCGCGGACGACGTGAGTTTCCGGAAAGTGATTTAGATATTCCTATTATGAAAGGTGATGGCTTACCAACGTATCACTTTGCTCATTTAATTGACGATCATTTAATGGGAACAACCCATGTTATTCGTGGAGAAGAATGGCTTTCCTCTTTACCTTTACACACAATGTTGTTTCAAGTCGCAGGCTGGAGAGCTCCTAAGTATGCTCACATTTCTCACATCCAAAAACTAGATGAAAATGGGAACAGAAGGAAACTATCCAAACGTTTAGATCCTGAAGCAAATGTTACATATTTTGATGAAAAGGGATATCCAAAACTTGCCGTTATTGAATACTTACTCAATTTAGCAAACTCCAACTTTGAAGATTGGAGACGGCAAAATCCGGAAAAATCTTATAAAGATTTTCCTTTTAACATAAAGAAAATAGGCTCTTCCGGTGCTTTATTTGATTTTGTGAAGCTTGACAGCATTTCTCGAGACATTATAGGGCGAATGACTGCTGAAGAAGTCTATAATTATACTTTAGCTTGGTGTGAGAATTATGATGTTCCTTTTGCCTTGCTTATGAAAGAGAATGCTGATTACATGAAAAAAATTCTCAATATTGAACGGGAAGGAGTTAAAAAAGTTCGTAAAGATATTGTGAAATGGTCTGATGTCAAAAATGAAGTTTCATTTTTCTTTGATGATCAATTTACTTTAACAACAGGAGAGGCATTTAATATATTAAAACCCTTATCAATCAATGATATAACTAATATTTTAAAAGATTTTGTTGAAGTTTATAAAGATACTGATACAAAAGATGAATGGTTTCAAAAAGTCAAAAGTGTTGCTCAAAAAAATGGATTTTGTGTTGATATGAAAGCTTATCGAGAAAATCCTGAAGCATTTAAAGGAAATGTTTCTGATGTTGCTAAAGTCTTAAGAGTTTTTGTAACCGGAAAAGAACAATCCCCCGATTTATATGCCATTATGTTAGTAATGGGGAAAAATCGTGTTTTAAAACGCCTCAACTGTCTTTAAATGAAAGAAAAAATATGTTCAAAAAACTAAAACAGTCGCAATTTGTTCTTAATTACAAACGGATGTGGCCTTTTGTTAAACCGTATTGGTTTAGAGCTCTTTTAGCTACTTTAATTACGATTCCTATCGGTTCTCTAGATGCTGTTATAGCTTTATCTTTAAAGCCATATATGGATATGGTTGTTATTGATAAAAGTATAGAATCTCCTTTTTATATTCCGTTGTTAATTATTCTGTTTACTTTAATTCAGAGCGGTCTAGATTATTCCTCCACATATTTAAATACTTGGGTTGGTTCTAAAATCACAATGGAATTAAAGCAAAAATTATATAAAAAGTTAGTACATTTCGAATCAGCTTTTTTTGATACATCTTCTTCCGGAATGGTTGTGTATCGTTTTGACAATGATCCTAACTTAGCTTGCTCAGGATTATTAAATAATTTAAAAGTATTTACATCTCGTATTTTTTCATCTATTTCATTGATAGCTGTTTTAATTTATACTTCTTGGCAATTAGCCATTATTGCCATATCTGTTTTATTGATTTCTCTTTATCCTTTAACAAAAATTCGAGCCAAGATAAAAGAAATTACAAAAAGGACAGCCGTAGCTGGAGGAGAAGCTGTCACACTCTATAATGAAACATATGCAGGAAATAAAACTATTGCCTCTTATAATCTACAAAAACATCAAGAGATGCTTTTTGGTAATGTTTTAAAAAAATTATTCAAACTATCTATTAAGCAAACCCAAAAGACGGGATGGTTGTCTCCAATGATGCACATTATTATTTCCGTTGGAATTGCATTAGTCATCTGGGCAGGTAGTTCTTTGATTATGAATAATACAATTACAAGCGGTAGTTTTGTAGCTTTTATGACAGCTATGTTAATGCTTTATACACCTATCAAGAATATTGGAAAAAACTACAATCAAGTTCAGCTTTCTTTTATGGCGATTGAGCGTGTTTTTGAATTATTCGAACACCCAATCTCAATTAAAGATCAAAAAAATGCTCTTCAGTTAAAAGGCTTAGAAGAAGAAATTACATTTAGGAATGTTGAGTTTGAGTATGTTCCTGGCGTTCCGGTTTTAAGTAACGTCAATCTTCATCTGAAGAAAGGGCAAACAATTGCTTTTGTCGGTAATTCTGGAGGAGGAAAAACGACATTAGTGAATTTAATTCCTCGTTTTTACGACATAAAATCAGGTTCTATTGAAATTGATGGAGTTGATATCCGAAACTTTACTTTAGAATCCTTACGAGATAAAATTGCAATTGTTTTTCAAGATAATTTTCTATTTTCAGGGACAATTCGAGAAAATATTCTTTTAGGAAAGCCAAATGCTACGCCGGAAGAAATTGACCTTGCCTTAAAAAGTGCTTGTTTAGAGGATTTTGTTCACCATTTAGAACATGGTTTGGATACTGATATTGGAGAACGAGGAACTTTGCTTTCTGGAGGACAAAAACAACGCGTTGCTATTGCACGTGCTTTTTTAAAAAACGCTCCGATTGTTATTCTAGATGAAGCAACTTCCGCATTAGATAATAAATCGGAAGCCATTGTTCAACAAGCTATTGATAATCTGATGAAAGATAGAACAGTTTTTGTCATAGCACATCGTTTATCCACTATACAGAATGCAGATAAAATTGTTGTCGTCAATGAAGGAAGGATAGTTGAAGAAGGAACTCATGAGAAATTACTGAATATTGAGAATGGAGCATATCGAGCTCTCTATATGGCTCAATTTAAACCTAAATAAGTTTCTGCTTTTTAAGCTGATAAGCAACTTCAACTCTTAAATCACTCAATAATTGATTTTTTAAATTAATATCCTTAATTGTTGCCGATAATTCAAAAGTAATCGCAGAACCAGAAAGATCTATAGCGAAAACAGTAGGTGATGGTGTTTTCGCAATTCTTTTTTCTTGAGCTACAACTTTTAATAAAAGTTTTTGGATGGCTTTTATATCTGAATTCAAAGGGATACAAAAGGAAAGGGTAATTAAATTGTTTTCTTTTTGAGTACTTAAGTTTGTTAAGTCTGTACTTAAAACAGAGGCATTCGGAATCAAAATACGGATTCCCTCAGTTGTTTCAAGTTCTGTAGAACGAATATTAATCTGTCGAACAATTCCTTCTTTACCATTAATAATAACTCGATCATTCACTTGAATTGCTTTTCCAAATAATAAAATAATACCTGAAATAAAATTATTAACGACATTCTGAAGGCCAAAACCGATACCCACAGATAAAGCACCGGCGACAATCGTCACATTTTTAAGATTGACACCCAGTTCTGATACACCCCACAAAACAGCAATAATAAGACCAATGTATCCTATCACAGAAACAATAGTTGCTTGGGTACTTTTATTTAAGTCTGTTTTAAGTAATAATTTATTTTTTAAAAAACGTTGAATTAAACGCGTCAGAAACATAACCAAGAAAAAAGCGACCAAAGAACAATAGATTGGAGCCAAAGGAATAGTCATTTTTCCAATATGAATGGTTGATAAGGCCTTTTCAATAGGAGGAGATAGCTGAATAAGAAGAGCTCCGCCTAAAACAATAGCCAAACAAATTTTTTCAATCAGAGATGTTTTTGCACTCATTTTTATTTCCTTTTCTTTTAAGAAATAAGAAAAATTTTTTTAAAATCAAGAGATATTATCTTTTTGTTGCCATCCCTTAGCCGCTCTGGATATTCTGTCATCAATCATTCCCTGGAAAGGTCTGCGCATAGTTCCGAGAACAACAGGTTTTTTACAGCCTGTAAGCTCTGGAGATGTCCAAGTCTTTTTTTCTAAATAATAACGTGCTAAATCTGCGAATAAACGTGCTTCCATATATTTACCTAAATCAGAGATTTGAGCGGTTGGTTTTTGTTTAAAACGGCTACAGATTTGCTTAAATATTTCTTTATGTTGTGGCAAAATATATCCTTTTCCTAAGAGAAGATCATTAAAAGCCTTGAAGCAAACAGGATTATGCCAACCACCTCCAAATAAAATAAAATTATGAGGTAATTCAACAGCTTTAGGAACAAATTGAAGTGTAAAAACGGCTGTATAAGCAGCAAAATATTCCGAAGTATAAACAATATCGTTAAAATCAACAGGTCTTTGAAAATCAGAAATTTTTTCAAATTGATACCACCTAGGATCCCCAGATCTCGGAGGCTTTACAAGATAAAAATTATGTCCTCCGGGTGTTTGAGCACTTTTTTCAAACAATTCTTCCAACAAATCTGGCTTTAGTTTTCCTTTTGAGCCATATTTTCCGTTTTCATCAAAAGGATCTGAGGTGTTTCGTCGAATCAATTTATCCGTAAACTCATTAAAAGGACCAGCATCCCAACCTAATAAAGTTTTTTCTGTGACAATAGCTAAATTACTAGTGTTTCCTGCATTATAAAAAATCGCACTTTTCAAACCTAAACCTTCAGCAATATGTTGATTATGCGGAGGCACTAAAGGAGCACCTTCACCTCCGCTCATGATTTCATCGGAACGAAAATCATAGACAACGGGTATTCCTGTTAAATCAGCTAACTTTTGACCTGACCCCATCTGAAGAGTATAAGGAAAATCATTTTTTTCAGGACATAAAGAAGGACCGCAATGATCTAAGGTTTGTCCATGAAATCCGATAACATCGACAGAAGAGGGAGAAATCTGATGGTCCGACAACAATTTCAAAACAGTTTGAGAAACAACATGTAAATAAATATCATGTGTTTCCAAAAAAAGAGGAAGAGATTGAAGTGTATCCATATCAATATCATCTTCATTGACTAAACAACGAATTGAAAGAAGTGCATTACGAAGTGAAATTGGATAAGGAACAGATAATCCGGCAATATCTTGAATTCTGCCTTGATCTGTAAAATCAGTTAAAACGACATCTACGGCGTCTAAAGAATTTCCCGTCATAATACCGATAATTCTCTTCATTTTTTCAAACCTTCCAAAATATGTGTAACTTCTTTTAACGTCGGACAGACATAGTCTATCGTAACAGATTGAAATTCTGCTTTATTTACATCATTTCCAATCAAAATACTAATTGCATCAGAGTAATTTCCCGCCATTTTCATGTCTGAATAACCGTCTCCAATGCAAATTAAATGATTAAAAGTAAAACCTTCAAGCGCTTTATCTGTGAAAGCTTTAGAAGGTTTATCCTGAGGAGCTTCTTCCGCACCGATTATTCGCTGAAAAAAAGTATCAACATTTAGGTCTTGTGCTTCTTTTTTTAGAATAGATGAAAGTTTATTGCTTGCTAATACATTGATAAAACCATTTTGACAACTATAGCGCAAAACATCTATTGCTCCTGACTTTAATTTTAAATGTGAAGATAAATTTATATATTTTTTTAAGAAAATCTCTCGAGCCTCAACTTCTTTTTCAGGACTGACGCAAGTTTTTATCATCTTTTGTCCAGAAAAATTCATTATTTGCTTACTTTGTTCTCTTGTCCATGGAGGCATATCATAAAAAGCTCGCATTGCATTTTGCGCAGCAAAGATAGCTTCAAAGCTGTCAACAAGGGTATTATCCCAATCCCATAATATCAATGATGATTGCATCCATGTATCTCCCTTTGAATAGTATTATACTCTGAAAACCAGTATGTGTCAATTATGTTAAGAAAGTATTTATTTTTTTTAGATATTATGAACGTGTAGGTGGAAGAAGATTATGATGAATTGGATTTGGCTTTTTTTTATATTAAGTTCTGTCATTATTTCCTTATTTAATGGTAAGATAGATGAAGTTTCTAATGCAATACTTTCATCAGCTCAATCAGCTGTAACCATCTCTCTCGGCTTAGTCGGAATAATGTCTCTATGGCTAGGTTTAATGCAAATTGCTCAAAAAGCTGGACTAATTAAGCTCATTTCTCGCTTCTTATCTCCTTTTCTAAAGCTCTTATTCCCCGGCATTCCTAAAAATGATCCTGTACAAGCTGATATTGCTTTGAATGTTTCTGCAAATGCTCTAGGACTAGGAAACGCGGCCACTCCTTTCGGAATTAAAGCAATGGAGGGATTAAAACGCCTCAATCCGAACAAACAGGATGTTGCTTCTGATGATATGTGTACATTTCTAACAATTAATACCGCTGGCGTTCAATTAATTCCTGTTTCTGTTATTGCCATTCTAACAAGTGTCGGAAGTGGAAATCCAGGAGAAATTTTAATACCAACCATCATAACAACCTTTTCAGCGCTTTGTATCGGAATCATTTTTGTAAAATGTTTAATTAAAATTTCTCCGAACCCAGGAAGAAAAAAATGATAGGAACTTACTCTTTAGCTATAATACCATTACTCGTTGCTTTTTTTGTCACATATGGAGCTTTCCATAAAGTACCGGTTTATGAAACTTTTACAGAGGGAGCTAAAGAGGGATTTGAAATTTCTATTCGTATTATCCCTTATTTAATAGCAATGATGGTTGCCGTAGCAATGTTTCGAGCAAGTGGAGCAATTGATTTGCTTGCATTAGCTTTTGAACCGATTTTGGAATTTATTGGAATGCCTGCAGACCTTTTACCTTTAGCGATAACCCGCTCTTTATCAGGAAGTGGGGCGAGGGGGATTTTTGCAGAAATAGCGACAAATTACGGAGGAAATGCTCCTATTACAAAAACAGCAGCTGTAATGCTTGGCAGCTCTGAAACAACTTTTTATGTTTTATCTGTTTATTTTGGAGCTGTTGGTGTTAAAAAATTTAGACATGCTGTTGCTGCGGGTATTGTCGCTGATTTAGCGGGTATTTTAGTAGCTTTATTGGTTTCAAAACTATTCTTTTATTGACTTTTAATTTAAAAGAAGCTATCTTTTAAATTAAAAGGAGAAAAAGATGACAAAAAAAATAGATTCTCGTTTTTTTGATGAAATGATGCGGAATCCGTTAACATTTTTAATGGGATTAAGCCAATTAGCTCAACAAAAATCTAATAAGCAGCCAAGAAAAATATCTCAACGCAACCGCACCTCGATTAATCAAAGTAAAACACGTTAATTATTATAAGTCCCGGAAAGAATAGTTTGCGCCAATATGTGACCTTTCATGGCTTCTTGCAACTCCTTCGCAGTAAATCCTGTTTTTAATGGAAGCTCGGTATCTAAAGCATAAACATGCAAATCATACTCGTGAGGAGCATTCGGTGGAGCCATTCCGCCATACAAATTCTCACCCCAGCTATTTTCACCTTGAATAAAATCTGAAGCTTTAACACTTTCATTTTCTAAAACTTCTGAACGTTTCAAATTAGCTCCGATCCAATGAACCCATGTAAAACCAGCCACAGGAATAGCATCCTCATCATCCAGCACAAAAGCAAAAGTTTTAGTTCCTTCTGGAGCATTTTCTATTTTAAAGGGCAGGGAATAAGTTGGCATTTGATTTAAAAAGTGTGTTCCTCTTTTCCCATATTTATCTTCAATTATACCATTTACAATTCCATAACTGCTCACTTGCATATTATCCCCCATAGTATTTTCTATAAAGATTCCAAAGATAAATAGGAACGAAAAAATAAAAAGTAAATACTTCATTATTTATTTTTAGGTCTCATTAATAAACCAAGTATTTTTATTAACTCATCACGTATTTGTCGCCGATCAACAACAGCATCAATCATTCCATGCTTCATTAAGTACTCTGATTTTTGAAAACCTTCCGGCAATTTTTCACGAATCGTTTGCTCAATAACACGTGCACCAGCAAAAGCAATTGTTGAATCTGGCTCAGCAATAGCAATATCTCCCAGCATAGCAAAAGAAGCCGTCACGCCTCCAGCTGTCGGATTAGTTAAAAGAGTAATATAGGGTAATTTTTTCTCTTTTAATAACTTAACTGCCAAAGTCGTCCGAGGCATTTGCATTAAAGAAAGCATACCTTCTTGCATACGCGCACCACCAGAAGCAGGAACTAAAATTAAGGCAGCTTGTTGTAAAGAGGCAAGGTTTGCAGCGGCAATAATAGCTTCACCAACTGCGGTTCCCATTGATCCCCCCATAAAAGAAAAATCAAAAATTCCGATAACAACTGGAAATCCACCAATCATACCATGAGCTACTAAAATAGCATCATCTTGCTTTGTTTTCTTACGAGCATCTTTCAGTCGATCTATATATTTTTTTAAATCAACAAAATCCAAAGGATCTTCTTTAACTTCCGGCAACTGGATGAGGGCATAATGACCTCCATCAAAGAGCATTTCGAGACGTTTTAAAGGAGCGAGTTTAAAGTGATAATTACAATTTGGACAAATAAATGTATTTTCCTCTAATTCTTTGTGAAAAATCATTTTTTCACATTTAGGACATTGTGTCCAAAGATTATCAGGAATATCCTTTTTAGGAACTAACTTACTGATTTTCGGTCGAACGTAATTTGTTAGCCAATTCATGGCAGTTTTCCTTAATTATTAATCCGTTTTTTCAACATTTTGCCAGCCTTAAAGAAGGGCACATGCTTTTCTTCGACAGAAACAGAAGCTCCTGTTTTAGGATTACGCGCTTTACGAGGCTTACGAGTTCTAACAGAAAAGACACCAAAGCCACGTAATTCTACACGATTACCGGCAGATAAGGCGTTTGAAATTTCCCCGAAAATTGTTGTTACTATGCGCTCGATATCGGTATGATAGAGGTGAGGGTTTGCTTTAGAAATACGTTCAATTAATTCAGATTTTGTCATTTTTCTATTCCTTTAATATTTTTTATTTGAACTTGCCATATAGGCATAAAATTGTCAATAGAAAATCGTATTTATCATGATTTTGTCATATAAGACTATTAAAGTAATTTTATTTAAAAAGTAAATTTATTTAAGATGAATAAATTTTTATAATGGATATCATAGTTTTTGTTTGTCTGTATCAATGCCTTATAATAATCCACAAAGTTATCCACATTTTATATTAAGTATATGAAAAGAAAGGGAAGTTTTTTATTTCACTCTTATATAATTGTCGCATAATTTATATTATGTATACTAATGGAGAAAACAATAAAATAACTTAATTTTCAATACTTTAAATTACTTTAGAATTAAAAAGATAAAAAGAATGAACAACGCTCAGAATGCGAGCTTGTTTTTCGGATTTCAAGAACGTTTTTAATTTTAAGAAATATCTATTTCCATACCGTCATAACATGGACGAATATGGGCTGGCAACTCATCGCAAAGCGACTTATAATCCATCTTACCCCCCATATGAGTTAAAAAAGCTTGTTCAGGCTGTATCTTTTCTATCCAGTCTAAAGCTTTTGCTAAATATAAATGTTTATGATTCTCCGAGCGTGTCACACATCCTAAAATCCATGTTTTTATGCCTTTTAAGGCACTAAAACCTTCTTCCGAAAGTGCATCAACATCCGTGTTATAAGCAAAATTTCCAATTCTAAAGCCCAAGCTTTCTCCATCTCCATGACGTTGTAAAATAGGCAAAAAGGAAATATTTTTTATCATAAATGGAATAAATGGATGAATAGCATGAAGTTCAAATGTGGGTTTTTCTTGCCCAATATACCTCATAGGTTTTAAATAAAAAGGAAAACGTCGCTTAAATTCATCCATATCTTTCTCATGAAGATATCCTGGAATAACTGCTTGATTATCAACAGCATAACACTTAACATCATCTATACCGGCAATATGATCGGCGTGTAAATGTGTCCACAAAACAGCATCTATCCGTTTTATTTTTGCTTCAAAAAGTTGCATGCGCATTTCGGGAGGCGTATCAATTAATAATGTTGTATCCCCCTCTTCTATCCTTAAACTGCTTCTTGTCCGCCAATTTTTAATTTCATGAGGATCACATTCCCCAAAACCTCTACAACCATTTGGAAGGCCATAACTGGGACCACATCCTAAGACACGAACTTTCATACGAATAATTCCTTTCCGAGCTTATTTTTAAACAGATGTTTGAAATTGAGCATCAATTGCTTCTCAAGGACATCTTCTTTAACTTCTTTTATTTGAGCCAATGCTTTAAAGGTCTCCACAACAAAAGCCGGCTCATTCCGTTTTCCCCTATATGGAACAGGTGCCAAAAAAGGAGCATCTGTTTCAACAAGTAAAGCCTCTAACGGCAGCTTCTTAACAATTGCTCTTAATTCTTCAGCTTTCTTAAAGGTAATAATACCAGAAACGGAAATATAAAGACCTAAATCTATAGCTGTTTTTGCCAAACCTTCAGAAGAAGAAAAACAGTGTATCATACCTTTAAAAGGTTTATACAACATTTGCTCCGTTAAAATAGCTTTTAAATCTGCATCTGCATCGCGCGTATGAATAATTAAAGGCATATCAGTCTGACGAGCAGCTTCTATATGAATCATAAAAGATTCCTGTTGGTATTTCCGATCCACATTTTCATAATGATAATCTAAACCAGTTTCTCCGACACCTATTATTTTCAAATGATGAAGAGACTGCAACAAATCGGGCAAAGTAATAATATTATCTGGTTCAACAGATTCAGGATGAATACCATATGCTCCGTAAATAAAAGGATATTTTTCAATAATACCAACCATATCGGCATATTCTTTAGGCTCAGTTGCCACATTCAAAATGAGCCCAACATTTCTTTGACGAGCTTCTGCTATAATACGTTCACGTTCGTCGTCATATACTTCAAAGCTCAAATGACAATGGCTATCTATAATCATTTAGCTCGTCCTATTTTAAAAAAGATATTTGCTAACATATTTTTTTTGTCCAGATATAAAGAGTCCGTATCCCTAAAAGCTTGATTAATTTCCTCCCAAAGCTGCAAGATTTCATTTCGCTTTAAATCAGGCAAATCTGTTTTCTGAGCGAGTTGAAGAACATAAGATAAAAGAAAATCTTTTATAAGAAGATATTTTGAGGTTTCTTTAACGGCAGTATCGCAAATTTGATAAACTGCTGAAATATCAAGAGATGATTCGTCTAATACAGATAAGACTTTTTGATATAAATTAAGGCCATCATTTTCAATGATTTCCTTTATTTTTCCAATACTTCCATTAGATAATTGAACTAAAGTATCAACAAGAGAAACATCAGGATAATTCTCCATAATATAACTCTTCATTTCAAAATTCGAAAGAGGTTTTAAGCTTAACACACGACACCTTGAACGTATTGTCGGTAAAAGTTTACCAATATTGTGACTGATAAGGAAAATAATTGTTCCGGATGGCGGCTCTTCTAAAGCTTTTAATAAACCATTTGCTGCAGCTGTATTCATTTCATCTGCCGGATTGATAACCAATATACGCCATTGATTATTGCCGGCCGTTAGGGATAAGAACTGTAAAGCACCTCGAATATCATCAATTGTAATTTCTTGCTTCCTAGAACGCTTTTTCTCAATTTCCGTATCCAAAGCCTTTCCGGCATTGAGCGTCTTTATAATATCTTTTTTTTCTTCTTCTGTGTAATCACGTTCAATCCATTTTAAATCCTGGTGAAAAGTAATTTCCTGATCTTTCCCCGTTAATAACATCCCAGCGAAACGACGAACTAAGGTTGATTTGCCAACACCATAAGGTCCTGTAATCAGCCAAGAGCCTGCTAGTTTCCCTTTTTGACGTAGTTCTTCTAATTCCGCTAAAGCTTGATTAACCGACATGAAAGCGCTCTTTCAAAACAGCAATAATATCTCTATGAACTTGTTCAGGGGTTTGATCTGCATTAATAACAACACATCGTATAGGTTCTCGAGAAGCAATATCTAAAAAAGCCTTTCTTAAATTCTCATGAAAAGCAAGCTTTTGTCCTTCCATTCTATCTAAATCAGCTCTTTTTTGAGCTCGTTCAAGCCCCTTTTGAGGTTCTATATCCAAAATAAAAGTTAAGTCAGGCTTAAAATCTCCTGCCGTTATCCGATATAACGTCTCTATATCTGCTCGCGTCAACAAATGATCATTTCGACCATAACCTTGATAAGCCATTGTTGAATCGGCATATCGATCAGAAATAACCCAAACGCCTTTTTCTAAATTAGGCCAAACAACTTCTGTTAAATGGCTTCGTCTTGCCGCAGAAAATAAAAGAGTTTCAGAAACAGAATCCCATTTATCAACTTCACCCGATAAAATAATCTTACGAATTTCCTCGGCTGCCGGAGAGCCTCCAGGTTCTCGAGTAATATGATGAGGAATCCCCTTCTCTTTTAAATAAGCATCCAGCATTTTTATCTGAGTAGATTTTCCGCATCCTTCTCCACCCTCCAAAGTAATAAAAATACCTTTTTTATTGGGCATTCGAAACTCCATCAGCCCCATAAAACAAGCTTTTTAAAGCTAATCCCATTTTTCCGAAGAAACCAATTTTCTCCACATTTTCTTGCGCAATCAAAGGAAAAGAATGTTTTGTACCGTCTTTAAGAACAATATTGAGTTCTGCAACTTGATCTCCTTTATTAACAGGAGCTTTAACGGGACCATCAGCAGTCACAGTCACTTTGGCATTAAGTTTATCCAATCTATTGAGCGTAACAAGAGCTGGATTCTTCAGTGTTACAGGAACTGTTTTTTGAGCGCCCATCCAAACAGGCATATTTTCTATTGTTTCCCCTGGACTAAATAGAGAATAATTATCAAATTCACGGAAGCCCCACTCCATAATACGCTTAGCTTCCATTCCCCTATCTTTCATTGTTTTTAATCCATTTACGACCAAAATCAACCGCCGCTTTCCATCCTTGCTTTTTGCAGAGCCAACCAATCCATGCCCTGATTTTCCGGTATGTCCCGTTTTAACACCGTCTGCTTGATCCGGCATACTGTATAAAAGGGGATTACGATTTTCTTGATTGATCCCATTGTACTTAAAACTCTTAATAGAATAATAAGGATAATACTCAGGGAAATTTTGAATAATCAGCTTTGTTAATTGAGCAAGCTCTTTAGGTGTCATTAAATGTTCTTTGTTCGGCCAACCTGTAGAGTTTTTAAAGGTGCTTTTTGGTAATCCCAATTCCCGAGCCTTAATTGTCATTTCAGCTGCGAAATTTTCTTCCGAACCTGAAATATTTTCAGCAACGGTTATACAAGCATCATTTCCGGATTGAACAATAATTCCTTTTAATAAATCATCCAACTTTACCTTAGAATGTGGTTTTAAAAACATGGTAGAACTACCGCTTTTTTCGCCACCTTTTCGCCAAGCATTTTCACTGACCTCGAACTCATCGTCCAAAGAAAGCTGTCCTTCTTTAAGTTTTTCAAAAACGATATAAGCTGTCATCAGTTTACTCATAGATGCCGGCGCCATCAGCTCATCTCCGCCTTTATCTAAAAGAACACTTCCGGTATCGTAATCCACCAAATAAGCATAAGAAGCAGAAGTATCAAACTCCGAAGAATAAGCTGTTGATGCCAACAATAAAAAAGATAAGCCTAATAATCCAATTTTTTTCATTTCTAACTCTACTTAATCATTTCCTGAATTAACCGTGTATCATCTATTCCAGCTGCACCTAGCTGATCCATTATGGCGACACCTTCATCTCCACTTGAATAAGGTCCTAAACGAACACGATACAAAACACCGTTATTAGTCTGTTTTTCAGAAATAACAACCGATCCATAAGAAGATAAACGTTCTTTCATCCGTTGAGCATTTTCCGGATTAGAAAAAGCTCCAGCTTGAACATAGTAATTCCCTAAAGAAGCAGATTGAGGTGTATAAATTGGCTTAACACGAGAAGCTTCTGTTTCAGTCGGCTCTAACTCTTCAATAGTTGAAGTAGAAACTGTTTCAGCCATAACAGGATTTGCCAATGGAATTGGAGTTGTTTGTTCTTGAACTGTGCTAGCAGGAGGAACATCCGGCAAAGGAGGACCGCCAACAACTTTACCACCGTTTTTTAAAATTTCCTTTTTTAGTTCTTTACTTTCATCTTTTAAAACTTCCACTCGAACTTTAGCCGTTCCTTGAGTATCAAAGTCAAGAATTTCCGCAGCAGTTTTAGAAACATCTATAATTCTATTATTGACGAATGGACCGCGATCATTTACCCGAACGACGACAGATTTACCGTTTTCTAAATTTGTTACTCTAACAATTGAAGGCAAAGGTAATGTCCGATGAGCCGCTGTTAATGCATACATATCATACTTTTCGCCATTAGCTGTAACACCATTATGAAAATCCGGACCATACCAAGAAGCGATACCAACTTCCCTATAATCGTAATCTTCTTGGGGATAATACCAAATATTATTAACTTGATAAGGGGTTCCTATTTTATAAACTCCGCTTGCTTCTAAAGAGACATAATTCTTGCCATTACTCCGCAACAAGCTGCCGTTATCTGTACAACCAGTTAAACAAATGGAAAGAATTGAAAAGCTTAAAAATATTTTTTTCATCTGACATTCCTTTGTTATATGTTTCCTTTTTTGTTTTTACATCATTTTAAGATTTTTTCAAGAACTTCTTTTGATAAAAATCCATCCTGAGGAAGATGATACTTTTTTTGATAGGCTAATAATGCTTTTTTTGTTCCACTACCGAATTGACCATCAATAGATCCTTGGTAAAATCCCATATTTTTCAATTTTTCCTGAGCATGGATAATATCATTTTTATACAAATTATCCTCTGTCTCAAAAGAATCTATGTCTGATGTTTCTTTTCCTGCTATTTTATCAGCTAAAATCCCAATAGCTAATGCATAAAAATCAGAACGATTCCAACGTTTAATGACTTCAAAATTACGATAGACTAAGAAAACAGGACCTTTAGAACCACTCGGCAGGACAAGATGAGCTAGAATATTTAATTCATCTGGCTGATACTCTTTTCCATCCATTCGTAAAATACCTTGTTCTTTCCAAAATGAAAGAGGATAAGTTTCTGTCTTATCAAATGTAGTATTCCAAAAATCAGGCGGCAATTCTACTTCTCTTCCCCAAATCAGGTTTTTATTCCATCCCATACGAGATAAATAATTTGCCGCCGAAGCTAAAGCATCAGGAAAAGAGTTCACAATATCACGTTGTCCGTCTCCATCCGCATCAACGGCATATTGAAAAAAAGTCGTTGGCATAAATTGAAAATGTCCAAAAGCCCCGGCCCAAGAACCTTTGGGAGAATTGACTTTTTCTTTTTGAAGAATTTTCAAAGCTGCTATTAATTGTTCAGTAAAAAAAGAAGAGCGTCTTTCATCATAAGAAAGGGTTGCTAAAGCACTCAAAACATCTGTTTTTCCTTTTGTCTGACCAAAATTTGTTTCTAATCCCCAGAAAGCAAGCAAATAAGCCGGAGGAACACCATATTTCGCTTGAACTTTAGATAAAATCTCATTTTTTTCTTTCAACAAACGCTGTCCTTTGTGAACACGTTCAGCTGTTACCATGCGTTTTATATAGTTCGAAAAAGAGAGCTTAAATTCAGGCTGTTTACGATCCAGTTCTATAACTTGTGGCAAATATACCATCTGAGGAACATAATTTTCAATCACATCTAAAGAAACATTTTGATGAACAGCTTCTTGAGCAAATTGTTTTTTCCAAAGCTCAAACCCCTGCTCTGCTTGAATTGGAGTACTACAGAGTATAACTAAGCATAAATAGGAAATGAACTTTAATTTTCTCATATTTTGACTTTAGAAAAGCTTCTTATAAAAGTCAATCAGATATTTTAAGAAGAATTTTTTGATTTGACGGATTTTGATTTGGCGGATGGGGAGAGATTCGAACTCCCGGAGGGTCGCCCCTCAACGGTTTTCAAGACCGCCGCATTAAACCGCTCTGCCACCCATCCGCATAACTTTAAGTTCATCAAACTTAAAAGATGCTTCTTTTTAAGATAAAAAATAAAAAAAATCAAGAAAAATTTTATTTTCTTTTTTCTTTTCACTCTCAAAGAAGCATTGACTTTTAATTGTCTTATTCTTATCCTTCTAAAAAAGAAAGGATAAAATAGTGTCTTGTTTATCAATTTCACAAATACAAAAACGAATCGTCAGTTCCACTCCATTATGTGAACGATACGAAATTTTAAAAAAATTTAAAAATGGAGCATTTATTTCTTCTCTTCAAGAGAAAGCTATACTAGAAGACTATAATTTCAATAGTCGCTCTGTTACCTTCTCTTTAGCTGTTGATGAAAATAATAATATTATAGCCTATGCTCAACTGACAAAAGAAGGTATAAGAACGTTAGAATACCTTCCCAAAAGATCATCTTCACTTCATCAGTTTTTCACTTTTTTAAAGAAAAAAATAAAGAATTATGAATATTACTAAAACAAATGTTATGCGTATTTTAGAAGATGCTTCTATTCCTTTCCAAGCATTCTCATATAATCCCAAGGAAGGAATTGATGCTATTTCTGTTGCTAAACAAATCAAAAAGCCAACTGAGCAAGTTTTTAAAACTTTAGTTACACAAGCTCCCACTCATCAGCACTCTTTTGACTATTACGTTTTTGTGATTCCTTCAAATCAAGAACTTGACTTAAAAAAAGCAGCAAAAGCAGCTCGGGTTAAAAATCTTGAAATGATGCCGATGAAAAAACTATTACCTTTAACCGGATATATTCATGGTGGTTGCTCTCCTGTTGGTATGAAAAAAAGTTTTCCTACTTTTATCGATGAGACGGCTCTTCTCTTTGATACTTTTTGCGTTAGCGGAGGAAAAATCGGAATTTCTTTAGAAGTAAATGCTGAAGTTTTGGCTCATTTAATTCATGCCAGTTTTTGCGACTTAACAAAAAGTATTTCTGATTATCTTAGAAGTTAAATAACTTAAGAAGGGCCTCAAAGCCCTTCTTAAATCTCTATTCTATGGCTTATATCCAACCGGTTGAACAATCAATACTTTTTGATTCTCTGGTAATTTTAATAAGGTAGGGAGCTCTTCATAATTCACCATACCAAGCATAACCGTATTCAAGCCTTCAGATGCAGCGAACAAATCGACATTTTGATAAATTGAACCTGTATGTAAAGCAGAATAGAATAACTTCTTTTCTCCTTTCGCAAAATCAAGTTTATCATAGTCTGAGACATAAATTAAAACAACAGATGCATCAGCTAACATTTCCGACTGCTTTCCTGTTTTTGCACGAATATCTTCCTTTGAAACTTCTTCCAGAGCATTTTTTTGAGCATTATAAAGATAAACGCCCTCTGGTAAGGCAACATAAATCATTGTATCTTGAGCATTACGAGCAGTCGGAGCTGTTCTTCTCCCATCCGGACGATTCTCTCCAAAAGCCGCCCACAACAAATTAGACAACGTCTGATAATCCATCTTTTTTTCAGGATTAAACTGACGGCTCACATGACGCTCATTCAGCGCCTGCATTAAAGGCATACCGCCTTCTTTAACAGGAGCTGGCAAAAGAATTGTCTCAGCCAAAACAGAACCAGACAAGCTCAAAAAGCAAATACACGCTAATATTAATTTTTTCATATTTTTCCCCTATTTAACTACAATAAACTTTAATATAGGTTACTAAGATAATCTATTTTAAAAAAACTGTAAACAGGGCAAAAGATTATTTATACATTTTTTGAATTAAACGTTGATAAACAGGCTTCATATGCTCTTCTGAAATAAAATCGAAAAGACGCTCTATCGGCAGCCAACACACCGCAGAATTTTCTGCTGGTGTATTTTGAAGAATAGCCTTCTCATCCGCTTCCAACCAATATGTTAAATTGAAATGTAAATGAGACGCTACAGGATGATTGTTTTTAATATGCGGTTTAACAATCATTGAACAAACATCTATAAAATCTGTCTTAATTGGCCTTAGTTGAAATACAGCCGTTTCTTCTCTGACTTCTTTCTGTGCAACTTTCAATAAATCATGCTCGCCATCCGCATGCCCCCCCAACCAAGCAAAACTATTGTAAATATTGTGATGAGCCATCAAAACTTTATCTTTCAATGGATTTGTCACCCAAGCTGAAACCGTCACATGTCCAACAGTGTTATCTCTTGTCCAAATATGTTCATGAAATCCGTCAATAAATTGTAAGAAAACATCTATATTAACTGCCTCTTCTTCATTTAATGGAGTAAAATTCAAAAGTTGCTGCTTTAACTTGATTGTAGCTTTATCCATTTTTATTTTCTTCAAAAAGTATAAAAAGAATTTATTTTGCTGAATCGACTGATTTAAAAATTAAATCACCAGAAGGAGTTTTTAAAATTAATGTTTCCTCATCCATAAAATACGAGGTTGTCGAATTTAGCTTTTTCAAAAAATCACTTTCAAAAGTCATCGCTTCTTCTGGTCCAGCCATCATTGTTGATGCCAATGGACCTAATTGAATTTCTTTCTTAGATGCATCCAAATTATAAGGACCAAAGAAACGATTTACTCCTGAAAACCCGAACACACGTTGCGCTTGAGCATCAAAAGTTAATGTAGCTTGAATGTCCGAAGGAGCATCTACAAAATAATACTCTTTCCCTATAAATGATTGAGCATATCCCGAAGTACTTAAACCTAAAATTAAGCTTAATCCGAATAAAAAAGATTTCTTCATGTTTTTCTCCTCTTCAAATATTACTATCCCCAAAGTAAAATTAAACTTTTATTCTAATTCCCAAGCACCTCTGACACTTTGGCTTTTGTGTAAAAAATGAGATGTTACTTTTTTCACTTTATCATTTAAAATATAGCCAATTAAATGATTATGATATGTCACAGTACCAGAAGAATTAATTAACAAAGCATTATTTAAACGTACATTTTCTTTAGATGTCAAAATAGTTGACCTTTCCTGAAGAAGTCTTGTCCGAGCAAATAAAATAACATCCTTTACAGAAGCATTCATAACAGGATCACAATATTCATCTTCTCTTTGCAGAAGAAAGATTCCTTTTTCCTTTTGACTTGATAATAATTCATAAGCTTTCATCATAACCGGAAAAGGCATTAACTTTGCATTTTCTATTTCAGAAACTTGGTTCCCTTTTAATTCAAAAACAACCGGTCGTGTTGTCATAAATAAATTACTTTGTTTTAAATAACTTAATGGTAAAAACAAGTCCAAATTGACTAAAAACTTATTAGCTGTATGCATAGCCTCATCAACGATTTCTGGCGCTAATTGTTTTTTTTGCATTGCATCTTTTAAACGCTTCAATGTCCGATGACCTGCTCTGGAAAGATAATGAACTCCCTCTAAAGCCTGACAACTTTCATAACTCTCCAAAATATTCACAGCTTTTGCAACAATGCGTTCGGATAAAAAACGAGCTGTATTTTCATCAGAAAGTTTTGCTTTTGTTATATCTTGAATATCCTGCGGTAATTTTTTTAATTCATAATGTGTTTCTCTCAACGCCTTAATAACAGTCGAAGAGTAAATTTCAAACTTTAAAAACTCTTTCAAATAACGTCTGACATATTCTTCATTTTTACGCAAACTATAAATTGTTTTAGGTTTTAAAATTATTTTAGTATCCATTTTTTCTTTCACTTTCAAGGTCAATAAAGAAAAAAGATTATAGTGTTTTGATTTTATTTTGTCAATCTTTCTATGATTTTTCTCTCTCCCCTTGCTTTTCAGAAAAACAACTCTTATTTATTAAAGAAAAAGGAGAGAAATATGCAAAAAGTTTTAATCATTAATGGACATCAAAGATTCCCTTACAATGAAGGAAAATTAAATCGAACTTTAACAAATGAAATAGCCGAATGCTTAAAAGATAAATTTGACTTAAAAATGAGTATTCTTCAAGACGGATGGAATGTAAAAGAAGAAATACAAAAATTCCAATGGGCAGATATAATTATTTTTCAAACACCTATTTATTGGTTTTCTGTTCCTGCTCTTTTAAAACAATACTTAGAAGAAGTTTATCAATATGGCATTTTTTATAAAGGAGCAGATATTTATGGAAGTGGAGGACAACTTAAAAACAAAAAATACATGCTTTCCACAACTTGGAATGCACCGAAAGAAGTATTTAATAATCCCAATGGATTTTTTAAAAAATTATCCATCGATGACATTTTAATTGCATTTCATAAAACACAACAATTT
The DNA here is from genome assembly GCA_949282845.1 of uncultured Alphaproteobacteria bacterium. Lineage (GTDB taxonomy): Bacteria > Pseudomonadota > Alphaproteobacteria > CAAHEQ01 > UBA3637 > CALXXX01. The sequence goes on from CASDQF010000003.1 coordinate 43,921, forward strand.
GTCGGCATGCAGGCACTTCCAAGTTTTTCATGTCATAATGTTGTCCATCAACCAGACATTCAAGAATACTTAAATTCTCTTAGAAAACACCTGCACTTAGTCTTTAACGTGTAAGAAATTTCCGAACATTTCTCACTAAATGTTTGACAAGAAAATGAGAGTATTTCACCTTTTTCATTGCTTTTTGATTAAGACGATGATAAGCACGATTACGCAAAGCTTGCAAGCTAGAACGATAAGTCGGCGGAACCCAATCAAAGTCCAATCTATGCAACTGAGAACGACTGAGGCCTTCTAACAAGTTGATAGGCTTTTTACTTGAATAATAACGATTAAAGATAAAACGCTCCAAAGAAACTGAAGGATGAATACCTTTAAAGTTTTCAAAAGAAGATTGAATTGTCTCGAATTCTTTCAAAGAAAAAGGGAAAGACGCTGCAAATTTATCTGAAAGGTTCGGGCACAATACAACTTTAAGTCTTGTTAATTGCGATTGTTTAGAAAGTCCGGATAAATCTTTGAAATTTATACAATTTTCAACAGACAATTCTAGTAACGATAAGGGTAAATATACGCCGATATTTCCTTTTAACTCTTCAATATCCGATAAAACAAGCGATTTTAAATTCATCTTTGAAGACAATCCTTCAAGATCTAAAGAAGAAACATCTCGTATTACAAGTGCTTGTAATTTATCTGGTAAAGCATAACTGAATTTTTCCGGCAAAAAACCACGATTCCAACTTAAAAAATGTAAATCATTCTCCTTAGAAAAGCTTATACCATTTTCTGCTCCGCAATCAAAAATATCTAATGCTTTCGTTTCTTTTGGAAGATGGGACAAAAACGGCTCTAAATTATGAATACCCATTAAATACAAAATCTCTGCCTTTGGCATTCTGATCAAACCGGTAGCTGTACCGTTTAAAAACATTTGATCAGCAAAAACATTTGACAAATCACCTATTTTGGAAAAATCAACTCCCTCAAGTTTTAAAACACGTACATGAAAGAGTTTGTTTTTAGGAAGTTTTCTTAAATCATATCGATTTTTCTTATCTGTAAAATATAAGTTTCCTTCTTCATCTTCACGCAAACTAACTTCCACAGCTTTAGGCGCAAAGAATTTTTTTAAATTCATCATCTTCTCCTTTGTTTAAAAAAAGAGGATAACATTTTTACTTTTATTTGTCAAGTTTTCTCTTTATTTTTATTCATTCTTTCCGAGTATATTTTTTTATGCTATCTTAACTACTCTTTTAAAGGAGAAAGAAGATGGAATTTACAAAAATGCATGGACTTGGAAACGATTATATTTACGTTAACGCTATGAAAGAAAAAGCCCATAACTGGTCTTTATTAGCTCGTTTTTTAAGCCCTATTCATACTGGTGTCGGAGCAGATGGACTAATTCTTATTTTGCCCTCCTCCAAAGCTGACTTTCAAATGAGAATGTTTAATGCTGATGGATCTGAAGGCGAAATGTGTGGTAATGGTATTCGTTGTGTCGGAAAATATGTTTATGACAACAAGATGACACAAAAAACCGAACTTTCTATAGAAACAAAAGCTGGTATAAAACAACTTTTTTTAACGGTTTTGAATGGCCAGGTCCAAGAAGTGAAAGTCGATATGGGAGAACCTAAAATTGTGTCTTCAAAATTATCAATTTTGCTTCCTAATGGTAAAGAATTTGAAGGAGTTCAAATTTCTATGGGTAATCCTCATTTTGTTACCTTTGTCCCAACTTTAACAGATGAAGATGTTCTACTGTCTGGTCCATTACTTGAAAAAGCCTCTTGTTTCCCAAACAGAACAAATGTTGAGTTTGTTGAAATCATTAATCAATCTCACTTAAAAATGCGCGTTTGGGAGCGTGGAAGCGGAGAAACAATGGCCTGTGGAACAGGAGCATGTGCAACTGCTTATGCTGCAATATCAAAAGGAATTTGTTTTCCAGAAGTTAAAATTGATTTACTCGGTGGATCCCTTTTCATCAAATGGGATCCCAAAAGCAAGCATATTTTTATGACTGGACCAGCTACAACAGTTTATAAAGGATATATCAATCTGAGACAATTTCAGCAAAATATATATCAAAGATGACAAGCTTTACAATTTTTCTTCGTCTCTAGCTGAATAGTGCAATGATGAATACCAAATTGTTTTTTTAGAACTTTTTCTACTTTTGGTATTAAAGTCAAGTCCTGACCTACGATATGGCACTCTAAAGAGACTTCACTTTCATCAATTCTCCAAACATGAATATGATGAACATCTGTCACACCTTTTATTTGAGAAAGCCTTTGCTTGATATCATAAACCTTCATGTTTTCTGGTGCAGCATTCATCAGCAAGCTCACAATTTCCGGAAAAGAAAAAAACGCCTGAAACAACATATACACTGCGATAGCTAAGGCAATTAATCCATCAACAAATGTCCAATTTAAAAATAGAACAAACACACCTGATATTATAACGCCAATAGAACCTAAAGCATCTGCCAAATTATGAACAAAAAGCATTTTCATATTCATGTTATGTTTTGCATCATGATGAGACAACTTTGCAGTTAAACTATCAATTAACAAAGCTAAAACAGAAACCCAAATAATAACAGAGCCATTTACTTCTTTAGGAAAAAACAATCGAACCGTTCCTTCATATAAAAGATAACAACCAGAAACAAAAAGCAAAATTAAATTAACGAATCCCCCTATTGTTTCTGCCCTTTTAAATCCATAAGAAAAACGTTCATTTGCTTTTCTTGTTCCAATTTTATAAGCGATAATGGCTATTAAAATAGAAAAAGCGTCACTTGTATTATGTAATGCATCTGCAATCAACGCGACACTTTGTGCATAAATACCAAAGCCTATTTCAAAGAGACTTAATAGAATATTGACAAAAAAAGCGATTAAAAGCAAAAAAATTCTTTTTGGTTCAACTGTATGCATATGAATATGAGACATGTTCATCTCCTTTTGTTTAAGAATATGCAAAAAATAAAGTTTCGTCAATCAAACTTTTTAACGAACATGAGCTGCATAAAAATTTTGCAGCTGATTAAAATGAGATTGCTGCAATTTTTTGATATAAATATCACAGGTTTCAAACATTTCTTGAGAAAAAAAGGAGATAAATGACCTTTCTTTCTTATCGTCAATTCTAAGAAATGCTGTGCTATTTTTTCATGAAGTTTTTCAGCCAAAGCTAATAATAAAGAGCTACGATAATGAAACTTTCCAAACGAAGATAAATAATAAAGAGACATATCTGGAATTGTTTTAATAAAAGAAGGATGGACTGTTCTAAAACTCAACAAAGCCTGTTTTGCATCTGAAGAAAAAGAAAAATCAGCTCTTAAATTTTTAATCGGTAAAAGATTTTCAATTTCTAAAAGAAAAGATAATTTATCTGCATCTTTTAAAATTTTAATTCCTTCTAGAGCTGTTTGTTGAGCTAAAGAATCTGCTTTATAAAAATTTTCTATCCAAAATTGAGCATTTTTTATTGCCTCTTCTCAATTTTGTAAAACATATTCGTTTGATATTGTTAAAGGCTCAAAAATTTCTTTTAATTTGTTTGGATTTGTTAAAATACCAATGGCATCATGAAATTCATGTAATATAATTGGAATATAAACATTTAAAGATTTTGAGGTTTTTTCTTGTTGAAGAATAAATGCGCTTTCCAAACCATGATTTTTAAATAAAGGCATTTTATTCATTAGGGTTACCTCAATAGAAGGCCCTAAATCCATAATAAAGCAGCTTTAGCATAATCTTTTTGAATTGTTTTCTGACGAAGAGAAAGACTGTCCTCTTTTTTTATAATTTTCTCTGCCATATGAACGGACAGCAGAGCATGCTCTAATTTACTCTTTAAAAACTTTATGTAAAAATCATATGCTTGAAATAAATTATCTTTTCTATTTACATATTTTGGTTTAAAACTTGTTTGTAGAAAACGTATATCTTTTACTGTTAAAAGATCTGAATGAAATACCATTTTATAAAACTTTCTTATAAAATTTAATCACTTAAAGAAAAAAATTATCATATTTTATCTTTTTTTCAAGCCTTCAGAAAATCATTTATTATTTAAAAAAGATAAAAAGAGCTTCAGATTTTTTATTCAAAAACAGCTTTTTGATAATCTGCTTCTTCTACAGGCTCCAACCAAATTGTTTTGTTCTCTGCTCCATTTGTTTCCAAAGAAACATGAACAAACCAACTATCTGGAGCTGCTCCATGCCAGTGTTCAACATTCAATGGAATACGAACAACATCTCCTTTTTTTAGTAATCTTGCTGATTGCCCCTTCTCTTGATAAAAGCCCTTCCCATTCAAAACAAGTAAGATTTGACCACCTGAATGGCTATGCCAATTTGTTCTTGCTCCTGGTTCGAAAGTAACATTGGCAATCGAGGCGTGCCAAGTTTCATCATAAGGACTGAGTCGAGTTAAATAAGTTGTTCCTGTAAAAAACGCACCATATGGATTGATCTCGCCTTGTTCAAAAATTGTATCTATTTCACTTTTTTTCATTTCTTGTGCTCCTAGTGAAGATATATTCGTTATTATCAAAGAAAAACAAATAGCTAAAGTAGTTATTATTTTTTGAGACATAGATTCCTCCTTTTTCGATTCTAAGTCAGGATAATCCTTAGAGTTAACTATAAGTCAAGAGCATTTTATTTAAAAATTTTAATATTTAGATATTTTAAAAAATAATGAAGGATTAATTATTTAACAAAAAAAAGCTACAGTAATGCAGCTTTTATACTTGGCGACCCCAGAGGGAGTCGAACCCTCGTTACCGCCGTGAAAGGGCGATGTCCTAGGCCTCTAGACGATGGGGTCATCTATGGCTTTTTCTAAAACACGGTTATCTATACACGTCTTTTATAAAAAAAGCAAGAACTTTTTTAGAAAAATTTATAAAAAATCTTTGTTTTATTTTACTGTCACACAATATATTCTTTTATTCTAATAAAATCCCCATAAAAGCTCCAAGGATGATAAAGAAAATAGGATGCCATTTAAAACGAAACACTAATCCTAAATAACATAAGAATAATATAATACTTATTATGATATGATAAATGCCCTGTGTCTCTTTCAACACAACAGATAAAAGCGCGACAAGAAAAATACAAATCATAACCGCAACAGCAGGTCTAAGACCATAAAAAATAGATTTAATAATTTGATTTTCCTTAAATTTATTCAAAAAACGAGAAATAACTATAATAACGAACAAAGAAGGCAATACCAAGCCAAAAGTCGCAGTAACACCCCCCAAAAATCCATGAGTCTGAATCCCAGCATAAGTTGCCATATTCACACCTAAAGGTCCAGGAGTTGATTCAGAAACAGCAATCATATTTGTTAGTTCACTCACAGAAAACCAATTAAATTTTTCAGATAGATTATATAAAAAAGGAATCGTTGCTAAACCACCACCGACTGCAAATAATCCTACTTTAAAAAATTCCCAAAAGAGTATCAAATAAATCATACTTTTTTCCTTTTAAATCTGCTAAAAAGAACACCTAAACAACCGGCTCCAAGAACTATTAAAATAGGAGATAATCCAAAGCAAAAGTTCGCAATAAAAGCTAAAATTAAAATACAGACAGCTCCTAAATCAACAAGGCTTTTTTTTAACATCTTAATAATAATAGGTAAAAGCAACGCAGGAATAACAAGACGTATTCCTTTAAAAGCATGCTGAACAACAGAATTATCCCATACATAAGTCAATCCTGTGGCTAAAAGACTAATAATAATAATTGAAGGCATTACAATGCCAACCATTGTACATAAAGCACCAACTATTCCCTTAATTTTATAACCGACAAAAGTTGAAACATTGATTGCAATAATACCAGGTGTCACTTGACCAATTGCATAATAATCCATCAATTCATCATCTGTCGTCCATCCACGACAAACAAGTTCTTTTTGAAGCATCGGCAGCATAGCATACCCACCACCAAAAGTAAAAAGTCCTATTTTAAAAAAAGACCAAAAAAGCTGAAAATAAATCATTCTGCAATACTCACATCCTGTATTAACAACTGAACTTTACTTCTACCATTCCAATTATCAATTCTTAAATTTCCTGCCACATGATAACGTTGCTCTTTTCCACTATTCAATAACACCTCTCCTAACGCTGTGTTTTCAGAACGAAAAGAAACAGCATCTAAATATCCGCCGCCCTTCCCTGTAAGCTTACAAATAATGTGACCGTTCTTCGTTAGAATTGTCTTGGAAACATAAACATCCTGAATGACAAACCGAGGTTCCGGATTACCTTCTCCAAAAGGCTCTAAGATGTTTAGTTTTTCTAACAAATCTAGACTCACTCCAGATAAATTTAAAATTCCATCGATTTCTAACTCCTGCGTTTCGTTTTGAAGTGTCGCCATTCGAGGTGTGATATAGTCCATTAAAAAACTATCAAATTCAGATAACTTATCTTTTTCCAAAGAAAAACCGGCGGCCATCGGATGTCCCCCACCTCGAGAAAGTATCCCTTTCTGCAAAGCAGTAATAACCAAACTACCTAAATCAATCCCAGGTATTGAACGACTGGAACCTTTAACATCTTCTCCTTCTAAACTTAAGACAAAAGATGGTAAATTATAACGTTCTTTTAAACGACCTGCAACAATACCAACGACGCCTTGATGCCACATATTCCCTTTTACAAGCAAATACGGTTTCCCTGCTGCAATGGCTGCTTTTGCTTGTTCATCCGCCTGTTCTAAAACATCTGCTTCAATTTCTCGACGCAAAATATTAAGTTCTTCTAACTCTGACGCTATTGTCTGAGCCTCTATTTCATCAAAAGTAGACAATAACCGCATTCCCAAATCTGATTGACCGACACGACCACTTGCATTGACTCTGGGGCCTAAGATATATCCCATATGGTAGGCGCCAATTTGCTCTGAAATTCTAGCTTTTTCAGAAAGAGCCTTTAACCCAATATTGTGACCACTTTTTAATTGTTTTAGCCCTGCTTTTACTAATAGACGATTCACGCCACGTAAAGGAACAACATCACAAACAGTTCCAAAAGCAACTAAATCAAGCCATTCTCTTAAATCAGGCTCTGGTCTGCTTTTATAAAAGCCTCTTTGACGAAGCAGTCTGTTAATTGCAACAACGACCAAAAAAACAACTCCGACAGCAGCCATAGAATGACACGGATGATGAAGGTCTTCATCTAATCTTTTCGGATTTACAACAGCATATGCATTTGGCAAGGCTCTTTCCGGCTCATGATGATCAATAATAACAATATCTAACCCTAATTTGGTTCCATAATCAATCGGTTCAAAAGCCGTCATACCACAATCAACTGTTGCAACTAACCGAATACCATCATCATAAAATTTTTTCATTTGAATAGCATTTGGTCCATAACCATCATCTCTATCTGGAATAAAAACGCGCGTTTTTACTCCAACACTATTTAAAAATAACTTAAGTAAAGCACTGGAAGTTGCTCCATCCACATCATAATCCCCCATAATCCCGATTTTTTCCCCTCTTTCGATAGAATCGGCAATTCTGGCAGCCGCTTTCTCTGCATCTTTTAAAATAGAAGGATTTGGTAAATTAGCCTTTAGAGTAGGAGCTAAATAACTTTGAATAAGATCTTCTTCAACTTTTCTTGCCACAAGAACGCGAGCAATAATTTCAGGAAAGTCGAATTTTTGAATGATATGTTGAACAAGTCTTTCATCTTGATTACGATAAACCCAACGCATTTTATTCAAAGACTTCTCAACACCTAAAACTAACATTTTTTCCTCTTTTTCGTACTAACGCTTATAGTATAGCCATAAAGGCTTATCAATTGCAAGTTTCTTTTAAAAAGACTTGCGATTTTTTTAAGAAGTGCTAGGCTGAAAAAACGTGTTAAAAAAAAAGGAGAAAAAGATGATTTATATTGACTTTATTGCAGATTATGGACAATCCACAGGACATGAAGATTTGGCTTTTTCAGAAGTTTGTCGTCGTTTGTGTGAGGAGTTCATGATGCGTCAAATGTCTTTTCCTCAAATCAAAACGCTATCCGTTTGTCCGTTTAACACAATTGAAACCGGCTTTGTTGTTGCTCAGCTAGCTTTCAATTCCAAGCTAAAAGAACAACATATTGTATATCACAATACAGCACCACGCAAAGATACTTTGGAAGCGCGCGTTCAAAATGCCGGAGAATTTTTAGCGGTCGCAGAATTACCAAACAAAGTTAGAATTATTGGTGTTTTTGGAGGTTATACTTTCTCATTTTTGAAAGGAATTACAAAAGTTTATAAAGTCAAATGTGCTCGTGACGGCTCTCAATTTCGATCCAGAGACGTTTTTCCACCTTGTGTTGCAAGTTTGGCTCAGCACGCTGGAAAGCCTCTTGAAACTTGGGAACTGTTAGGAGAAGAAGTAACGGAAATTCCGACAATTCCAACAAATGTTATTTTAAGTATTGACGGATATGGCAACATTAAATGTAATCTGACAAATATCCAAGATATTAAAATGATTCAAATCGGAAATGTTTCTCATCAGGTTGCAATCG
>CASDQF010000004.1 GCA_949282845.1 uncultured Alphaproteobacteria bacterium
CTTTAATCCCACGTAAAATTGAGACAGTTTCTTCTACTTGAGGCTCTCCTACATACACAGGCTGAAAACGACGTGCAAAAGCTTGGTCTTTTTCAATGTATTTTTGATATTCTTTTAAAGTCGTAGCGCCTATGCAGTGTAATTCTCCTCGAGCTAAGGCTGGTTTTAAAAGATTAGAAGCATCCATGGAACCGGAAGTAGCACCGGCACCGACTACAGTATGCATTTCATCAATAAATAAAATAATTTGACCATTAGAAGCGGAGACTTCTTGTAAAACAGCTTTTAGGCGTTCTTCAAATTCACCACGATATTTTGCTCCGGCAATTAAGGCGCCCATGTCTAAAGCCATCAACCGTTTGTGAGCTAAGCTTTCAGGAACATCGCCGTTAACAATTCGTAACGCTAAGCCTTCTACAATAGCCGTTTTCCCGACACCAGGTTCACCAATTAAAATTGGGTTGTTTTTCGTGCGTCTGGATAAAACTTGAATGGTATGTCGGATTTCTTCATCTCTTCCGATAACGGGATCAAGCTTACCTTGTAAAGCTCGCTCGGTATAATCTGTCGCATATTTTTTGAGCGCATCAAAAGTATCTTCTGCAGTGGGAGATTGGGCTGTTCTGCCTTGACGCATTTCATTGATAACTTGATTCAGTTTATGGATATCTACGCCATAAGATTTTTGTGCCAAAAGCGCTTGTAATAAACGCTCAACGGTGACATAAGAATCTTTTGCTTTCTCAGCCATTTGTTCCGCCAAATCTAAAATTTTTAAGAAATTTTGAGAGGCAGATACTTGAATAGAACTTCCTTGAACGGTTGGAAGTTTTTCTACATCTTCATCGACTAATTGTCGGATATGTGAAACATCAGCTCCTGTTTGCGCTAAAAGTGAAGAAGCCATACCTTCTTTATCTTCTAACATAACCTTCAATAGGTGTTCCGGCATTAAAAATTGATTGGAATTGCGCGCAGCCAGAGACTGTGCGTTTTGAATGAAGCCTTGACAGCGATCAGTTAATTTTTCTTGATTCATAATAAAATTCCTTTCTTTTTATAAAACATAGGAACTTATGCTCTGTTTTTCAAGAGCAAAATAGAGCGTCGCTTATCCAGTCGATCATTTCCTTAAATTATTTGGTTTTCTTATAAAATTTGTCATTTGAGCTCATTTTTGTTATAATAAAATAAAGGAGCAGAAAATGGTCAAAACGGCGGAAGAGAAACAAGCAAAAGAATTGGCAGAACAATTTATACAAACCGGTTTGCGCGGTTCAAAAGAAGATAAAATCCGCAATAAATTGGGAAATAAAGCATGGCCATTAGCTCAAAAAATTACACGATACGGAGGATGGGGAGGCGTTGGCATCATAGCAGCATCTGCCATCATGGGGGCACCGGTGGCATTACCATCTGTCTTAGTGATAGGTGCTAGTTTTTTGGTAGATAAATGGGCACAAGGTCATGTTCAGTTTTTGCAAAATGTGACATTGCGTCAGGCCGCTTTTTTTGGTCGTTCAATGAAAAATGCAAATGTGCCGGAAGCTGTTCGTCAAAAAGCAATTGAATATTTTTTAAAAAAAGAAAGCCCTCTTTTTACAGCAAAGAGATATATCAAAAAAAATCCAGATATGGTTGCGCGTTTGAAGGATGGCCAAATGGCCAAGTTGAATAAAAACTTTGTTTCGTTTTTTGATGAAAATACGCATGCTCTTGCTGTTTCGGCGGCTAAAGAAAAAAGAGCTGTTACTTTTTCTGAGCGGTTAGATGTCTATAGAAAAACTTGGCAACAGTTTAAAGCAGCAAAAGCTGAAGAAAAAGCGCAAAGTAAAGTTGTTCCAGAAAAAAGTGAGGATGTCATACCTTCAAAGGAAACACCTATTTCTCACTTAGGACAGTTTTTGAAAACAGCTCAAGTTTCAAATATGACTATTCCATCAATTCTAAAGGAACTGTCAGAAGTTGAAGCTGTTGTTGAAAACGGAACAAAAAGATTACCTATTTCTGCAAATTTAGCACAAAAAATTAACTTTGAAACAATGAAAAAAACAGGATCTAAAATAGCTGATATTGCTGCTATTAAGATTGCTGCAAAAGAAAATTCCCTTTGGGGGAACGTGTTTGAGACTATTTTGGCTGCCGGACGTGCGTTGAAAGGTGCGAGGGGTGGTATGGGAATAGAATTTTGTTCCGGTGTGGCAAGTCGTGGACCAGCAGTTGAAGCATCTAATTCTTTGGTCAGTTCCGCTGTACGTGTTCATGATTTGATGGGAAGTCGATAATGAAACAAATGAAATTATATACAACCTTTTTGACGGAAAAAGGTGATATTGTTTGTGTTATTCCGACAGAAGATGCAAACCCACCATCTCAACCCAAAATTCTTTATGCCGGTGGTGAGCATGCTTTATTCTATCGTACGCCTGATCAAGCTTTTATTTTGGATTATATCAATGAAGTCGTTCAAACGGTTTTAAAACAAACATCCAAGTTGTTAATGTTTGAAATAGATTTAAAACAGCAGGATATTCTAACAGATTATTTTGTTCCAATCATTATGGCAGAGCGCTTGCCTTCTTTTGAGTTAGAACAAATATCTCGTGATTGAAAATATTGCGGCTTTTAAAAGTAATTTATTCCAGTCATTTTGGATTAAGTTATCATCTATGCAAAGGTTAAAAAATAATATTCTGTTGTGAACGCAGGAAATTATAAAACAATGGTTGGAAAACAGCTTTTTCGTTGAATATTTAATTAAAAAAAAAGAGTGCAATCGCACTCCTCAATTTTTTTGGTGGAGGTAAGGAGGATCGAACTCCTGACCTCTGCAATGCCATTGCAGCGCTCTCCCAGCTGAGCTATACCCCCAACGGACAAAAGTCAATATACAGAAAAAAAATAAAAATGCAAGTAAAAAATTCTTAATAGAAAGAATGTTTCTTAGTAGAGAAAAACATTTTGTTATGCAACGATTTATAAACAGCCCATAGCTTTAAAAGTATTTATTCCTTTTTTAGATACAATAACGTGGTCGTGTAATGTAATATTCATATGTTTGGCTGTTTCTGCAATTTCTTTTGTGAGTTGGATATCTGCTTGAGAGGCTCGTGTATCACCGGATGGATGGTTGTGGACCAGTAAAAAAGAAACTGCACCACGATGCATGATTGTTTCAATTACTTCTCGTAAATAAACAGAAGCCTGATTGACCGTTCCTCTTTGCAGTTGGTCAACTCCCAGAACAGCACCTCTCGCATCAAGACTGATGACATAGAGATATTCTTTCGTTTCTCGTCCTAAAAGAGCAAAACAATAATTTTGGATCTTTTCCCAACTATCTAAAACATTTTTATCTAATATCTCATGTTTGAGAATTCTTAAATTTGCATTTTGTATAACTTTAAATAAAGCAATGGTATTTTCTTTAACGCCTTTTATTTTCTTGAGCTCTTCAGTTTGCGCACAGAGGACATTACCTAAGGAACCAAAACGCGCTATTAGATTTTTTGCTAAAGGTTTTACATCTTTTCGTGGAATAGCATAAGTTAACATCAGTTCCAACAATTCATAATCTTCAAAACCGATACCACCGTTTTGGATTAACTTATCTTTTAATCTTTTGCGATGTCCTTCCGCAGAAGGAACCAATTGTTGACTTTCTTTTTCTGTCAGTTTTTTCTTCTCCATTATAAAGCCTTTTTATTTTATATGATAAGGAGGATAGTCAAGCCCTTTTGGAGAAAGTGTAAAAATTTCAGGTCCATCTTTTGTGATGCCGATTGTATGTTCAAATTGAGCTGAAAGCGTTCTATCCTTTGTAATCGCTGTCCAGCCATCAGAAAGGACCAAAGCATCTGGTTTCCCGATATTAACCATCGGTTCAACAGTGAAAATCATTCCTTCGACAATTTCCATACCATCACCTTTCCGACCGTAATTTAAAACATTCGGCAGTAAATGAAAAGCGCGGCCAACGCCATGTCCGCAAAAGTCTTCAACAACAGAAAAACGTTCTTTTTCTGCACAATGTTGAATAGCATAGCCAACATCCCCCATGGTGTTGCCAATTTGGGCTGCATTAATTCCCGCCATCATGGAGTCGTAAGCATTTTGAACCAATCTTTTGGCTTTCACAGATGGAGTTCCAACATAGTACATGCGGCTGGAATCGCCAAACCAACCATCCAAAATGGGTGTGATATCAATATTGATAATATCTCCATCATAAAGTTTTTTATCTCCAGGAATACCATGACAGATAATATGATTGGCTGAAATGCAACTTGCTTTTGGATAACCGCGATAACCCAGAGTTGCCGGAATGGCACCATGATCTCGCATAAATTCTTCCAACAATTCATCCAATCTTCCGGTGGTAACACCCGGAACAACAAACGGTGTAATATAATCCAATGTTTCGGCAGCTAAGCGTCCTGCTTTGCGCATACCATCAAATTCTTCTACAGAATAAAGCGCTATTTCTTTATTGTTCATTTTGACATATTTCCTTTTTGGAGCTAGGATATACTCAATCATATAAAAAGGCTAGTCTTTTTTTTAAAGGAGTGTATTTTAAAATGACAAAACGCCAAAAGTGGATTTTAATGATAATCATCTTAGGTATCATTGGATGGTTATTTATGCAAAACTCTCCTTTATTTAATAAAATACCTCAGGATAATAGAACTATATTTATTCTTTCAAATGAAAATAATTGATTGAAAAATAAAAAGTTTTGTGTTATATAAAACACATCTTTAAAGAAGACATAAAAGATTCATAAAATAAAACTTGCAAAAAGTCTAAAAATTATGTATGAAAGTGTCTTTGAAAAGTTGGAGGGTCCGATGGGCGGACCTTTTGTATTGAATAAGAAAGAGTTAAAAAATGGCTGTACCTAAGAAAAAAACATCTAAATCTCGTAGAGATATGCGTCGCTCTCATGAAGCTCTTGGCAAAAACCCAATGGTCGAATGCCCAAATTGTGGCGAAATGATGCGTCCTCATCATGTTTGCGAAGCTTGTGGCTTTTATAATAAACGTGAAGTTGTTTCTCACGCAAAAACAGAGTAAAACAAGTGAAAGAACGAGTTGTCATTTCGATTGATGCTATGGGAGGAGATACAGCTCCTCGTACAGTCATCGAAGGCGTAAAGTTAGCTTCTGATAAACATAGCAATGTCTTCTTTTTGCTGTTCGGAGATGAAAGACAAATTGCTCCTCTTGCAAAAGAAGCCGGTTTAAGTGATGATTCTTATAAAATTTATCATACCGATCAAGTTATTAAGGCGGATGAAAAGCCTTCTCAAGCTATCCGCTATGGTCGGGAAAGCAGTATGTGGAAAGCTATTTATGCTGTTCGCACAGGGGAGGCCTCTGCTGTTGTCTCCGGTGGAAATACCGGAGCTTTAATGGCTATGAGCAAAATTTGCCTTGGAACAATAGCTGGTCTTGATAGACCTGCTATCGCCGCAATTATGCCAACTTCCGTCCCCAATCAAGATGTCGTTATGTTGGATATGGGGGCTAATGCTGAATGTAATGCAACTAATTTAGTCGAATTTGCCATTATGGGTTCTGTGTATTACCGAATCTTATATGGTATTAAGCAACCATCTGTCGGATTATTAAATATTGGTTCTGAAGAAACTAAGGGAAGAGAAGAAATTCGAGAAGCTGCTCATATTTTAAAAGAAAACAAAAGAAAAGTAAATTATGTCGGGTTTGTCGAAGGAAATGATATCGGTGCTGGAACTTCTCATGTCGTCGTATCAGACGGCTTCTCCGGAAATGTTGCTTTAAAGTCTATCGAAGGAACGGCTCGCCTTATTAAAACGGCCACAAAAGATATTGTTAAACATTCTATCTTAGCTAAGATTGGCTTTATCTTTATGATTCCGACTTTACTTAAAATTAAAAAAAGAATGGATCCTCGCCGTTATAATGGAGCGATGTTTCTTGGCTTAAACGGAGTTTCCGTTAAAAGTCATGGTGGTGCTGATGCAATAGGCTATTGTTATGCCGTTGAAAATGCAATCAGTTTGGCGCAACATGATTTATGCGAAAAAATTAAACAAGAATTAGAAGACATTATTTTATCTCCGGAAACAGATTCCGAATAAGCTTTTGGGGGAGGGGAAATGCCTTTTATTCGTTCTAAAGTCGTTGGACTAGGCACTTATTTGCCATCTAAAGTTATTTCCAATAACGAGTTATCTCAAACCGTTGACACTTCCGATGAATGGATACGAGAACGGACGGGAATTGCTCAGCGACATATTTCCGAAACGGAAACAACAGCTGAAATGGGAGTAAAAGCTGCACGAAATGCTTTGCTTGACGCTCATTTGCTGTCATCTGATATTGATGCGTTGATTGTCGCAACATCGACACCGAATTTAACACTTCCATCAACTGCAGCTTTAATCTCTTCTGTATTAAAGATAAAAGGTTTTGCTTTTGATGTATCTGCCGCATGCTCTGGGTTTGTTTATGGGTTAACGATTGCAGATGCTCTTTTGAAAACGGGAAGTGCTCGACGTATCCTATTAGTCGGTAGTGAAAGATTATCTAAAATTATTGATTGGTCAGATAGAAATACATGTGTTCTTTTCGGAGACGGTGCCGGTGCTTTTATACTGGAAGCATCCGAGGGAACAGGCACTTTAAGAGATGAGGGCATCTTAGATACTCTTTTATGTGCCGATGCTCGGGAATATAATTTACTTCAAACCTCCGGTGGAATCGCATCAACAGGAACGGCGGGTTATATTCAAATGAATGGTCGAGAAGTTTTTCGACATGCTGTTATCAAATTAGAGGAAGTTGCGTGTGAAATTTTAAAGCGTCATTCCTTGACAGGAGATGATATCGATTGGTTTATTCCTCATCAAGCAAATGCTCGCATTATTGATTCAACCGCAAAACGTTTGGGATTGGCATCTGAAAAAATCATTATGACTGTTAATCAACATGCTAATACATCCGCAGCTTCAATACCTCTTGCTTTTAAACAAGCGGTTGAAGAAAAAAAAGTAAAAAAAGGTGATTTAATCTTATTAGATGCAATGGGTGCTGGATTAACTTGGGGTGCCGTTTTGCTTCGATATTAATGGTTTTAAAGAGAGTTTCTGAAGAAAAAGCTTGTCTTTACTTGCGTTTTTTTATAAACTGAAAACTAATAAATAAGAAAAGAGGAAGAAATGTCAAAAAATATTACTCGGGCTGATTTGGCCGAAGCTGTTTATCGTGATTTAGGATTGTCTTATACAGAATCTGAGAAGCTTGTTGATCAAGTATTCGAAGAAATTATCAAAGCTTTTGAAGCAGGAGAAAATGTAAAACTTTCATCTTTCGCAAGCTTTTATTTGAAAAAGAAAAAAGCACGTGTCGGACGGAATCCTAAAACCGGAAAAGAACATGAAATTACTCCACGAACCATTCTTTCTTTTAGTCCTTCACAAATTTTGAAGGAACAGGTTGATGAAGGTGTCAGTAAAAAATAACGGAAATATGATAAACTTAAATGAAATCTGAAAATGCTTTTCGTTCCATTTCTGAAGTTTCGGAATTGTTAAAGGTTCCGGCGCATGTACTTCGTTTTTGGGAAACGCAGTTTTCGGAAATTAAGCCGGTAAAACGTGTCGGTGGCAGGCGCTATTATCGACCTGAAGATGTGCAGTTATTACAACAAATTAAAGACTACCTTTACAAAGAGGGTTATACGATTAAGGGTGTGCAAAAATTATTGAGATCATCGAATAAAGATAAAACCTCTGTTATTGAAACAAAAGAGGAAAAAACAAAAGTTTTTATTCAAGAAATGGAAGATGTTAAAAAGTTTTTGAGTGATTTTATTTGATTAAAAAGAGTATCATAAATTAACAGGTGTCATTTTTTTGTGACACCTGTTAATTTATGCTCCGATTTGTAATATACGTTGTGTTTCTTGAATTTTTTGAACAGTTTGTGACGGCAATTGATGTTTCTCCAGTAATCTGACTCCAACTGCTTCAGAAAGATTCCAAATTCGAACTTTCGATGGAAGTGTATCAATAATAGCTTCTCCTTTGAATTGGGTTTTTATAATCAAAAGAGGATTATTTGGCAATGTTGCATAACTGTTAACATAAGGACAACATGTCATTTCAATATAAGTAATTTGAGGTGTTATATTTCTTAAACTGTTAGAATCAATAGCTGTTCCATTTAAAAAAAGGCTGTGTAAAGCAGGGAGTTTATTTAAACCTTTTAAATCATAAAATTGGCTACAGTTATTTGCAACAAGAATAGTTGTATCAAGAGGTATATTTGATAATACTTCTTCTAAGCGAGTGACGTTTTGATTGATTTTATATACCTTTTCTGTCATTTTTTGTTCCCTTTAAATAAATAATAAAGTATTTTATCACAGCCCATTATTTTTGTCAATATTTATCAGTAAAATATAAAAAACGGCTTTTTTTCAATGCTTTTGGCGAGTTTCAATGGCATTCAGTAAAATGCGCTTTTGAAGCCAGCGTTGATATAAACTATCGACTATTTCTTGTTGATAAAATTGCAGCCCCTTAATTTTAGGAAGAAGGTGCGGAGGAACCTTTTCAAAAGCATCATTTTTTAAGGACACACATGAGTAAACACGCACTTCTTCAATTCCCTCTGGAAGGCCTTCTAGAGATTCAATAGCAGACCAATCCAAATTTAGCTTTTTGCAAGAAGAAGGAATGCCTTTTAGACTTTTAAGACAAGAACAATCAGAGGCGTTGATAAAGGTTACATTTGGCCCGATTCCATCAAAATCTTTTATAGCTGTTTTTGTAACATCTAATATTTTTAAGGATTGAGGTATTCCTATCAAAGAAGATAATTGAGTACAATAGCGAAGAGATAATACTTGTAATCCTTCTGTCATCTTCTGGTAGACTAAGCTTTTTCTAAAGCCTTGAGTAATCAAAATCGGTTTTTTTAAAGCATGAATACCACTTCCGTCAAAATCGGCTATTTGACAAGAAACAGGTAATCCAACAGGATAGTGTAAATGAGGGCAAGCACCGGCATATAGTTCTTCTAAGCCCTCTTGAAAGCCTACAAGCGTTCTAAGACCTGAACAATCAGCATAAACGCGTTTCCAATTCTTGCGATGTCCGACTGGAGAAATAAGTTGTTTGCATTCTTCAACATTTAGTACTTCTGCTTTTGCAGCTTTTGAAATTTTTTCTGGGAAGATATCCTCTAGTGTTTTGAGCTCTTTTGTGAAGGATAGCTTCAAGATATTTTGTGGTTTTTCAACATCATTACAGATCATTAATTTTCTTTCTGTTAATTGCATTTTAATACCTCTTTTTTGTGTCACAATTTCCCCAGCTTATCTCTTCTCGAAATGTTTTGTCAATAATTTTTTCGATAAATGAGAAAAAAGATACTTATGTATGAAAAAATAAGCTCTTCAGAAATGAAAAATTAAAAAATTATAAATCAGGAGGCAATTTATCAGCCATCAATGAGCGACAGTCTTTCTTTTCTCCATCAATGATAAAAGTCCCATCGCCAATAGCATGTATCATTTTTTTATCTAAACAACTCTCATTGATTAAAACGCGAGTGGTTTTGAAAATGAAAATACCATATTTTTCTATGTAATCAGTCATTTTGCATTCCAAACAAGCCATACATTCTTGAATAAGAGGAGCTTGAACAGTTTTTGCTGGTAAAGGAGTTAAGTTAAAAAGTGAAAATTTATCTGTTTTTTCTCCGGAAATATCCCCGATTTGAATAACTTTTTCCAATATATCTGCCGGAGGAATAGCAATAACACATTCTTTTGTTTTCATCAGAGCTTGAAAAGAATAATTCCATGGTCCGGTTGTCAGAGCAATTCCTCCTTCCCAGTCTATAGGCATAGTCCAGGAAATTGTCATGACGTTTTGTTTCTGTTCATCAAAAGTTGTCACTAAAACCACAGGCCCAGGTTCAATAAATGTTAAAGCTTTTATAATGTTTACTTCTTTCATTTTTCTCTCTTATTTATAATGTACTCATGTTAACACATTAAACGAAAAATAAGCAAGTTTTTATAGATTTTTCATCATTAATTTAACTGTAGAAGGTATTTTGTTTTAGCCTTATTCAAAGGAAATGATTTTATTTAAGAGACAATTTAGATATTGAAGAATAAAGGATATAAAAAAGCCATTTGTAAAGAAACTTTTTGTTTTTTAAACAATATTAAGTGAGATTGTATGAAAGTTTCGATGTTTTTTTGAGTTTCTCGAAAAAAATGGATGAATTTTCAAGGAAACTGTCTTTATAAGTTAAGAGTTTGTCAATAATCAGAAACTAGATTGAGAGAGGCTGAAAGTTTATTTTTGGTGCATTCTTCAATGTTTGTTGATTTTTGAGGTGATTTATAAGGTGATTTATAATATAATAATATCATTCTTACATTATCAGAGGAAAAATAAACATGGATAAAGCTGAAGTATTAAATCATATACGAAAATCATTTCATAAAGATACAGATTTAATTTCTTGGATGAATACTCCTATAAAAGAAAAATTTGAAGAAAGGAGTTGGACACAAGGACAATTTTTGTGCAAGGCTTTATATGATGAGTTTAAAAATTTTGGATTTTACGCAAGGCAGCATTATGATGAGTTGGAAGGATCTGATAAAAAACTGGCAGACTTATTAAGGAAAATCCAAGTCGAGTTTAATCCTCTTAAAGAATGGCAAACTCGTTTTTATCAAAAAGATTCTCATTATACTGATGTTTTTCAAAATAGAGAAAAGAATGCTTTTTATGAAAATTTGATGGTTGGTGATTGGTGTAAAGAATGTAAGGATAATTCCTGTTATTTGCCAAATGCAGGTAAGTTTGTATTGCTTTTTATAGAAACAAGACTCAAAGAGCAGTTTGGTATGACGGACAATCAAGTTAAAACATTTTTTATCGAACTTAATAATCAAAGGCGCTTAGCTGAGGCTCAAGCAAAAGAAAATATGCCCCTTCAATTATATCATAGCAGTAAAGTAAAACCGGAAGAATTGAACACCTTCTATACAGATAAAAAAAAGATTATTCCCATGGCAAGAACGGATGATAATTTTCATACGTTGGCTAATTTTATTTTTTGTGCTCCGAAAGGTTCTTTTTATTCCTCATTGGTTTCGCAGGATATAGATAGTGCTTTTTGGAAAAGATTTAAGCCAACAGTATCTGCTGTTAATGCGTCTCCACAAGATTTTTTAAAATCTGCAAAAGCATCTTATTTATATCATCTTGATATGTCGGATAAAAATGCTTTTTATCCATGTATTCCTTTATGGGGCGGAGAAGTTAGAGAATGGGTTGCAGTTAAACCTTTGACTTTTATAAAAGTAGAACGAGAAGATATTTGTGATATTTTACGACAAGGAATGAAAGTTTGGTGTGTCCCCAATAAAAAAGATTTTCAAAAACTTGTTTATGAGGGAAAAGTTGGAGATAAAGAATTAGAAGATTTAAGTCCTGGTGAAGTCAATAACTATTTTGAAAAATTATCAAAAGAATATCCGGGAAAGGTAATAAAATTAGAACAAAAAAATATATTCAAACAATTTAATACAAGTTTTAAAAAATTATCAGACAAAAAAGTCTGTACCAATTAATCCCACAAAAAATGAGGGGAGATAATAAGAAAAAGAAAACTTTTTCTTGGCAACACAATAAATAGGCTATTCCAAAAAATAAACCCTTCTGAGCGCAATTTGCTTAGAAGGGTTTTATATTTTGGTACCTCTGGCCGGACTTGAACCAGCACGCCCTTGCGGGCAACAGATTTTGAGTCTATCGCGTCTACCAATTCCGCCACAGAGGCACAGTGTTTGTTAGTAGACAAAGAGTAAATATACTGATATATTTTTCAAAGTCAAGAAAAAAATAAAGAAGAAAAGGATTTTTTATGTCGAAGAGAATTATTTTCATAACGGGTGCTTCTAGCGGTCTTGGTAAAGCTTTGGCAGAAATCTATGCGACACATTCTGTGCATTTATGCTTATGTGGTCGGAATCAGAGCAGGCTTTATGAGACGGCGGCCATCTGCCGTGAAAAAGGAGCGGAAGTATCAACTTATTTATTTGATGTGACAGAGGCTTCATCAGCTCAAGAAGCGATTTTAGATGCTGAAGCAATGGGGGGTATAGATTTATTGATTGCGAATGCGGGAATTTCAGGTGGAGTTCTAGGTGAAGCAGAAGATTCTGAAGAGACGCGTCAAGTTTTTAAAACAAATATTAACGGTGTGATTAACACGGTTTTGCCCGCTTTGGAAAGGATGCGTTGCAGAGGAAAAGGCCAAATAGCAATAATCAGTTCGATTGCTGGATATCGAGGACTTCCTTCAGCTCCGGCGTATTCGGCAAGCAAGGCTTGTGTTAAAGCATGGGGAGAGGCATTGCGAGGTTGGGTAAGAGCAGAGGGAGTAAACGTAAGTGTTGTTTGTCCTGGTTTTATAAAAACTCCTTTGACAGATGTTAATCGTTTTAAAATGCCTTTTTTAATGGCTCCGGAAAAAGCTGCTCAAAAGATACAAAAGGGGATTCGAAAGAATAAAGCAATCATAGCATTTCCATGGCCCATGGCATTTGCAGGGTGGCTAATGAGTGCTTTACCCAGTTGTTTCATTCATCCTTTGTTGCGTCATTTACCGAAAAAGTAAATAGTGAATTAATAAGAGTAATAGTTAAAAATCATTAGAAATTGGAAGAACTAACAGGAGGAGAAGATTAGGGACAATTTAGAGCGGTAGCCATTTGTTGTGAAATCCTGAAAATGCTGGGTAAAATTTTCTAAATAATTAAAAATAAAGAATATAATTAAAAACAATGATTTTCGCAGAAGCGGACAAGGTAATGGCAGAATTGACAAAACAAGGCAACTTAAAAATAGTTCTTATCGCTGTTGACGACTAAGCTAATTTATAACAACATCGTAAAAAACTATTTTACATAGAAAGAATTATTTTTTACTAAGATTATTTAATAAAAGAAATGAACTACAAAAAACACTCATCAATATATTTTTTATTACTACTACTTTGTGGATCACCACTATCACTGATGGAACATTCGCAGTATCCGCCTCCATTATAATCTTTATAACAATATGTAGAATTATTTATATATTTTTTTGCTTCATATATATCTCGTTCTTTATCTTCGTAATCAGTTGTATACATCGTAAAATCTGTTGCGCAATAATAAATACCACCATTTTGACGAATACTATACACATAGTAATCATGATGTGTCATCTGATCATAGCTCTTTGAAAGTTCTATGAAATCTTGGTAACCTCCACAACAGACCCCACTTACAGCTCCTACGATGGTATAATTTTTGCTTGTGACTATATCTGGTGGTAAATTTTCATTCAAATCATGCTCATTATACTTTTCTTGTAATATTTCACAACAGGCATATCCAGCCTCGCCAACGCCATTTTTATAGTTTTTTACAATTTTGTGTGTTTCTGTTGAGCAACATCCAACAGAAGAGCCATTCCAATACGCCTTCTGCCCATCACTACAGCAAACGCCATCTTGACAACATTGTCCCGTAGTTGTACCACAAGTATTCCCTTCGGCACAACACCAACTTTCTCCGTTTAAAGAGCAAGGAACAGGTGCTTCTTCAGAGCAAGGTTCTTCACAACTTCCATTAACGCAGATTTGACCATCCGGACAACAAGTCGAGAAGAGTTCGTTCTCGCAAATTTGTGCTTCAGGGCAACAACTGCTCTCATTTATACATCTTTCTCCTTCTCCACAACAGTTGATCCCACATTCTTCTCCTTCTTCACAAATACAACCATCATATCCATCAAAGATCTTCGGTGGTACACAAGAAATACATTCTCCACTTCCATCCCCTTTAGGATACCAACCTTCGCCGCCTCCAATACAACAACATCCATAGTTCCCAGGCGCTACCACATCTATCGACCCTGCTGAACTCACAATACAAGGGGCATATCTGTTCCCAGTCGCTATATTCGCTATCGGACACTCAATACAATCCCCTAACGGCGTCCGCTGATAGCCTTCTTCACATTCACATTGGCTTATGTCTGTTATCGTACAAGCATCACATGTATCCGTTAACGGACAACAGTCTACTTCTCCTTCATCGCAGCATAAACCCGTCTCTATCCGAACCGTTTGATCAACACATGTACCATTCTCGCATATCTCACATGAACCAGCGCAATTGCTCTCACAAATCGGACAACCATTCTCATCAACCGTCTCTATTTCACATGAAGAACAGCCATTAAACTCTGGACATTCACAATCCGGCTTCGCTTGACAAACTACACAACCAGTCTCTGGATCTTCTACTAACTCTTCACACGGTCCACAACTCTCCGGTGGCTTCGGACAGCAATTGCCATTATTCCCACAAACTTGTCCTTCTCCACAACATACCCCTTCACAACAGGCATGACCAACCGGACAACAAGTGTCTCCGCCACAACAGAATTGACTGTCTGCTACACAACATTCCGTCCCACAAGAAAATTCATCTTCAGGACATGGTTCACAATAGGGGCATCCACATTCATCTCGCCCTATCTCTCGTTCTCCTACCGGACAATTTTCCCCTTTCGGACACGCTTTCTTCTTATACCCTCCAGAACAGACCTCTCCACATATCTCTTCTCCTTCTGGAACACTCTCGTAACACGCTTCTTGACCAACCGGTATCTCTGAAACAACTAAATCACATGTATCGAATGTACAACCACAATTATTCCCATTTAACGGACAACAACTCGTGTATAAACTACCATCACAACATTCTGATATATCTTGTTGCTCCGTCTTATCTACACAATATCCTCCCTCACAAACTGTACAAGATCCACTACACTCCGAATCATCTGTACACGGACGAGAACAACCCGTCGGACAACCACAACCATCATATCCTGTCGCTTCTTCCCCTTCTTCACATTCTAATGCACAAACTTTCTCTTCACATACACAACTCTCGTAATTCGGTTCTTCACAGACGCCACAACTTAAATCCGGACATGTCGTGCATTCCATCGGACAACCACAACCATCATCTCCTACTGGACTTGTCCCCTCAGGACATTCTAAATTACAAACCTTCGGCTCACATGTACATGTCGTATAATTCGCCTCTTGACAGGCCTCACAACTTAAATCCGGACATTTCTCTTCACATATCGGACAGCCACATACATCCGTTCCCGTCTCTTCCTCTCCTGCAGAACACGCCGTGCATGCTTTCTTCTTATAACCGTCTTCAGAACAAACTTCACCGCATATCGCTGTCGTTCCTCCTACAACAACTTCATAACACGCTGGATCTTCCCCTGAAGGAACTTCTCCAAATACATCTTCACAACTCAATGGATGACACTCTTCTGAACAATTCTCCCTCAACGGACAACAATCTACGACGCTATCACAACATTCCCCTTCTGACTTCGTCGTTAACTGTGTAGGTCCCCATGTATAACATACTTCCCCAGGAACTGATGTCGTGTCCTCTATTAATTCTGAACATTCCGGCTCTGTCCCAACATCCGGACATTCATCCGATTGACAGATTGGACACCCACACGTATCTTGTCCTATCTCTACTTCCCCTGAAGGACAGGGTTCACACTTCTTCGCTTCACATCCTACTGGACATCCATGCTCGTCATATAAGGTTATCTCACAACTCGTACAAGGCGTAAATGGTTCACACCCCTCCGGTTGACACGTACAACTGACTTCATCAAATACATCTCCTACCCTACACTCCGGCGCTGGACAACAACTCGTCATTTGACAGCCTACATGACAGCCTTTATCATCATAAAGCTTAATCTCACATTCACCACATGCCTCCACATCAGGACAGGCAGGATCTTGACATATACATTTCTCCTCATTAAAAATATCCCCAGGATTACAATCAGGAGCTGGACAACAACTCGTCGTCTGACACCCTACATGACAGCCATTCTCATCATAAACCTTTATCTCACATGTCCCACATGTCGGTGCTGTCGGACACCTCTTCGGCGTACAACTCGGCGGACAACCTTCCGCTAATGGATTAATACAACATTCCCCTGTATATTCACAATTGTCCCCATACTGATATTCAACCGTCTCTAAACAACTCTCATCCGGTATCGGAACCGGCGGTGGTGGAATAACAGGCGTCGGATTGTCCCCACATCCCGGCAAATCATAGTTCGCTTTACAACGACCTTGATAACATTCTTGACATTCACTACAATCCGCATTCGTCTTACAGGCCTTCTCAAAATAAAAACTCATCAATACCGTCTCTGTCGCTGCATCAACATGCGTCTCACATAAATCCCATAAACCTCGTTTATATACCGCTTTGTCCGCTCCTATCCGTATCTCATCTATGTCCGTCGGCTCTAACCGCAAAATCATATTACATACTCGATACGGTATCGCTTCCGCTTCAACCTTATATACATATCCATACTCCGA
>CASDQF010000005.1 GCA_949282845.1 uncultured Alphaproteobacteria bacterium
CAAGAGGAAACACACTATTTTAGAAGCATTATACTCACTTATTCAAAACAACAATATTAAAGATTTATTTCTTATGTTAGAAAAATTTTCTTTCAATTTTCTATAAAATACAAAAGTGAAGGGCTCCTTTAAGAGGAGCCCTTCTTATGATTTTTTGTCAGAGACTAATTATTTCAAAATCTTTGAAACAACACCTGCTCCAACTGTATGACCTCCTTCACGAATAGCAAAGCGTAAGCCTTCATCCATCGCTACGGGAACTATCAACTTAACGGTCATCTTAATGTTGTCTCCAGGCATAACCATCTCTGTCCCTTCCGGTAACTCAATCGTCCCTGTCACATCCGTCGTACGGAAGTAAAATTGTGGACGATAGTTACTAAAGAACGGTGTATGACGACCACCCTCTTCTTTCGTCAGAATATAACATTCCGCCGTAAAGTCCGTATGCGGTGTAATCGTTCCAGGAGCCGCCAATACTTGTCCACGTTCGACTTCTTCTCGCTTCGTACCACGTAACAAAACACCTACGTTGTCCCCGGCTTCTCCTTGATCTAACAATTTACGGAACATCTCAATCCCTGTACATGTCGTCTTTTGGGTCGGACGTAAACCTACTATCTCAACTTCGTCTCCAACCTTAATAACTCCACGCTCAATACGTCCCGTCACAACTGTTCCACGTCCTGAAATACTAAATACGTCTTCAATCGGCATCAAATAGGGCTTATCCTTCGGACGCTCCGGTTGGGGAATGTAACTGTCTACCGCATCCATCAATGCTAAAATACTCTCTTTACCTAACTTAGCATCTCCATCTTCCAATGCAACTTTCGCGGATCCTTTAATAATGGGAATCTCATCTCCAGGAAATTGATAAGAACTTAACAGCTCTCTGATCTCCATCTCTACTAATTCCAACAATTCCGGATCATCTACCTGATCACACTTGTTCATATAAACAACTATCGCTGGAACACCTACTTGACGAGCTAACAATATATGCTCACGTGTCTGAGGCATCGGTCCATCCGCTGCACTCACAACCAAAATCGCTCCATCCATCTGTGCCGCTCCGGTAATCATGTTCTTAACATAATCCGCGTGACCCGGACAGTCTACGTGTGCATAGTGACGCTTATCCGTCTCGTATTCTACGTGTGATGTACTAATCGTAATACCACGCGCTCTCTCCTCAGGAGCTTTATCAATGTTCGCATAGTCTACAAACTGTGCTCCTCCCTTCTCCGATAATACCTTCGTTATCGCTGCCGTCAACGTCGTCTTACCGTGATCGACGTGTCCAATCGTCCCAATGTTGCAATGGGGTTTGCTCCGCTCAAACTTCTCTTTAGACATCTCTCTCTTCTTCCTTGATGTTAAAAGTTAATCCTATCCCCCACATGGGGACCTTTGCTCTCACCATAAGAGCCATTAATTGGAGCGGGTGAAGGGAGTCGAACCCTCGTACTCAGCTTGGAAGGCTGCTGCACTACCGTTGTGCTACACCCGCACACACATGGTTTCGGAAAAATGTTCGCCGAAACTCGAACTTTTTAACCTAATGGTGGAAAGGGGTGGATTCGAACCACCGTACTCAAAAGAGGGCAGATTTACAGTCTGCTGCCATTAACCACTCGGCCACCTTTCCAACGGTTAAACCTCTAATCAAAAGACTAGATTGGGCTTAATATGCAAATTTATTAAGGACTTGTCAACTGAAAAAGAATAGTTTATATCTATTTTTTAAAGAGTTTTTTAACAACATATTGAAAAATAAGGAAACTTACTTAAAATGAAAAAACAAAAAACAAATGGAACTTTTTGGATTTATGGCCACCATGCCGTAATGGCTGCAATTTTTAACCCGAATCGCAATAAACTTCTGCTCAAAATGACTAAAGAAGCCGCTTTAGATAAAGCCGTAACAAAAGAAATACCCTCTCAAATTGTAACACGCAATGAAATCGAAGCTTTATTACCTCCGGGAGCGGTTCATCAAGGTCTTGCTTTACAAGTCAAGCCATTATTATCTTTAAATCTCGATGAGCTTTTAAACCAAACGAAAAATCAAGAAAAAACAGTTATTCTTATGTTGGATCAAGTTACGGATCCTCATAATATTGGAGCTATTTTACGTTCTGCCGCCGCCTTTGAAGCTGCTGGGGTTATTTTACCGGATGCAAATGCTCCCGAAGAAAGCGGAACTCTGGCTAAATCTGCTTGCGGTGGACTTGAAATTGTCCCACTTATCCGTGTATCCAATTTGGTCCGCAGTATAGAAACATTAAAAAAAGCCGGTTTTTGGATCATCGGTATGGATGGAACAGCTGAAAAAACAATGGCTCAAGATCAACTGCCGACAAAAGCTGTCTTTATCCTGGGTTCTGAAGGAGACGGAATGCGTCGTTTAACAGCAGAAAATTGTGATTATATGCTAAAATTACCCATTTCCAACAAAATGGAAAGTTTGAATGTATCCAATGCAGCTGCCATTACTTTATACGAGTTTAACCGTTAATTCCGTTAACGCATCAAAACAACAACGCTCCAAGAACCAACTGAAATTTGCTTTTCATTCATCATAGCATCGCCGCCGCTGTCTAAGAGAGGCGTCCATTTACGACGATTACCTGCTATATGAGGTAATTTATAAGTAATTGTCTGATCTGCTGCATTTAAAATAATAAAGAAATAATTATCCTCTTCCTTAATCCGAACTGCAAAAGTTTTAACCGGTTCTCCCCAATCTTCAGGTCCCATAGCAACCAAATCAGGACGAAGCATCAATAACTTTCGTTGTGCCAACGGTAAATGAGACTCATCCGGTAAAGGAAACGATATTTCTTTAAAAACAGGATAGTCTCGTCGTAACTTCAGCACACTTTTCACAAAAGCTTGCATTTCTTGACCATGACGAGAAATATTCATCCAATTCAACCAAGAAATTTTATTATCTTGAGAGTAAGCATTGTTATTACCGAATTGCGTCCGCAAAAACTCATCTCCGGCCAAAACCATAGGTATCCCGTTTGCCAATAAAAGAGTAGCCATCATGGCCTTTGCTCGCCTTAAACGGAAATCTAAAATCCCTTCATTGTGTGTTTGCCCTTCTGTTCCGCTATTCCAGCTCCAATTACTGTTATTCCCATCACGATTTTCTTCACCATTAGCATCATTATGTTTTTGGTTATAACTAACGACATCATTCAATGTAAAACCATCATGAGCCGTAATAAAGTTCACACGTTTCCAATTCGGAACACAGCCTTGATTTCCACCGACAGCCGAACCGATAAATTCTGTATGCATATCATAGGCCTGTCCTAAATCACCCTTCCAAAAACGACGCGTTGTATCTCTGAACTTATCGTTCCATTCGGCAAAATTAGACGGAAAATTACCAACCTGATAACCGCCCCAACCCAAATCCCAAGGCTCAGCTATCAGCTTTAAATTTGATAAAACCGGATCTTTATTTATTCCTTCAAAAAAAGGAGCATAAGGAGAAAAACTACCATCTTCCCCTCGTCCCAAAGTCGTTGCCAAATCAAATCGGAAACCATCCACATCAAACATATCATGCCAGTAACGCATACTTTGCATAACAAGATCTACAACACCTGGATTTGACAAATTGATACTGTTTCCACAACCTGTGTCATTATTATAATAACGAGGATTATCGTTCATTAACCTGTAATAAGATGCGTTATCAATTCCTCGGAAACAATAGGTCGGCCCCATTTCATTGCCTTCCCCTGTATGGTTATAAACAACATCTAAAATAACCTCAACGCCTGCCTCATGCAGCACATTTACTGTATCCTGCAGTTCTTTTAATTGACGCTGGAAAAAATAAGTCGGCTGAGGAGCCATAAAACAAATCGGATCATATCCCCAATAATTTGATAATCCTTGGTGTTTTAAAAAACCGGGGGTATAAGAAGCTGTAATTGGCAAAAATTCAACACTGGTAATTCCCAATGATTTGATATAAGAAATGACTTTCTTTGCCGTCATTCCTAAAAACTTACCCCGAAAATCGACTTTGACATCCGGGTGATGCATTGTAAACCCTTTCACATGGGTTTCATATAAAATAGTTTCAGACCATGGAATATTAGGCTTATCGGCTCTTTTCTTTAAAGGAACTGTATCTGTCACAATACATTTCGGCATATAATCTGCGCTATCGCTTTTACTGTAGGATAAATCTCGTTCTTCCGAACCCGCTTCATAAGCTAATTGATTCTTATGAAAAGACAAAGTATGTGTCACCATTTTAGCCGCGGGATCCAACAATAATTTATGAGGATTAAAACGTTGACCATTCTCCGGATCAAATGGACCAAAAACTCGATACCCATAACGCTGTCCGGGTTTTAAGCCATGAACATAAACATGCCAAACATCTCCCGTCTTACCAATCATTGGAATATGATGCGTCTCATATCCCCATGTATTAAAAAGGCACAAAGCAACTTTCTCTGCATTTTTAGAAAAAAGAGCAAAATTAACACCTTTTTTATCAGGAGTTGCTCCTAAAGGATATGGGGAACCTTCCTCAACTTTATATCTCAGTAAAAACATTTACTTCCTCTTCGGTCTCAAGATAATAGTCGCAAGTGGCGGTAAAGTCAAGTTCAAAGCATATTCCTTAAAGTTCCATCCCGGCACAACTGTTTGTAAATCACCTTTATTCAAAACATCACTGCCGCCATATTTTAAATTATCTGAATTAAAAATTTCCTCATAAACACCTGCTTCATCTGTCCCGACTTTATAATTCTCCCAAACAACCGGCGTAAAATTAGATACAACTATAATAAAGTCTTCTGAATCCTTTGCTTTTCGCTTAAAACTAACAACACTACGATCCGCATCCGAGCCATCAATCCATTCAAAACCCTTTTCTTCAAAATCTAACTCATATAAAGCTTTTTCTGTTTTATGCAACTCATTCAAATCTTTTATCAAACGTTGTATCCCAACGTTATTTGAATTCAAAAGTAAATGCCATGCTAAACTATCATTAAACTTCCACTCCCTATCTTGAGCAAACTCGTTTCCCATAAACAAAAGCTTTTTCCCAGGATGAGCATACATATAGGTATAATATCCCCTTAGATTAGCAAACTTTTGCCATGTATCCCCCGGCATCTTATCTATCATGGGACCTTTGCCATGAACAACCTCATCATGTGATAAAGGCAATACAAAATTCTCATGAAAAGCATATACAAAGCTAAAGGTAATTTCATTTTGACGATACTTTCGATAAATCGGATCTTGGTGCATGTAATCAAGCGTATCATGCATCCACCCCATATTCCACTTGAAAGTAAAGCCTAATCCGCCTAGATATGTGGGTCGAGATACCATCGGCCAAGAAGTGGATTCTTCAGCAAAAGTGACAGCTCCACTTTGTTCCGCATAAACCCATTCATTTAAACGTCTTAAGAAATTAATAGCCTCTATATTTTCCCGACCACCGAATTCATTTGGTATCCATTCTCCCGGCTTACGGCTGTAATCTAAATAAAGCATACTCGCAACAGCATCAACTCTTAAACCGTCAACATGGTATTCTCTCAGCCAAAATAAAGCATTTGCCAATAAAAAATTAGCAACTTCATTTCGCCCGAAATTATAAATCTTTGTTCCCCAATCGAGTTGCTCACCTTTACGAACATCAGCATGCTCATAAAGAGCCGTCCCATCAAAGTTGGCTAACCCATGAGCATCTTTCGGAAAGTGAGCAGGTACCCAATCAATAATAACACCTATTCCATTCTGGTGTAAGGTATCGACTAAATATTTAAAGTCATCAGGCGAACCATAACGAGAAGTGGGCGCATACATTCCTAAGGTCTGATACCCCCAAGAGCCATCGAAAGGATGCTCAGATACCGGCAAAAACTCAACATGCGTAAAGCCCATATACTTCACATATTCCGGTAATTCCTTTGCCATTTCACGATAAGTTAAAAAACGGTTGCCTTCCAAAGAATTTCGACGCCAAGAACCTAAATGCACCTCATAAATCGTCATCGGTTTATGAAGCGGATCTGCTGTTTCTTTCCTTTGTTCCATCCATTCTTTATCTTGCCAAATATAGCGCGTAGGATCATAAACAATAGAAGCTGTATTGGGACGAACCTCAGCATAAAAAGCGAGTGGATCTGACTTTAATGGTAAAACCTGTCCCCGATTATCCACGATTTCATACTTATAATACTCTCCTTCAACTAAACCAGGAATAAAAAGTTCCCACATCCCCGTATTAGCTCGATTACGCATCATATGACGACGCCCATCCCAAGTATTAAAATTACCAATCACACTGACACGACTGGCATTCGGCGCCCAAACCGCAAAGAAAACACCTTTGACACCATCGACAGTCATCAAGTGTGCCCCTAACTTATCATATAAGTTTTTATGAGTTCCCTCGCATAACAGATGAATATCAAAATCTGTTAATATCGGCTGAAAACGGTAAGGATCCTCAGTCACATAAGAATGCCCGCCTGTAAAAAAAATACGCAACTTATATTTAAAAAACTCTTTTATATTCGGAAAATTAGCCTGAAATAAACCGTATTCATGAATGCGGTTCATTGTTGCTAACGTTTCTTCCTCTTCATAAGATAAAACTTCAATTTTCTCTGCACCCGGGTAACATACCCGAATAAACAAACCTGAAACATCAGATGGATGCATCCCAAGAATTGTAAAGGGATCACCATAACCACATGTCATCATCTGATGCATAAAAGAGGGGCTTAAATTATCTTTCATGAGACTCCATTGCTCCTTTTAACAGACATAGCTATACCATGTTCCTACATAATTGCAAAGAAAAAAAATAATGCACTAAAGGACAAAAAAAGAGTTGTGATTTCTATTTTTTTATATAAAATAAAAAAAGTTACCAGATTATACCAAAGGAACTGATATGATTTTTTTAAAAAAAAGAAAATTTAAACTCCTTAAAAATTTGATGCATTTCTATGAGCAATCCGGTCGGAGCATGATAGAGATGCTAGGCGTACTGGTTGTGATAGGCGTATTGAGCGTAGCGGCATTATTTGGCTTTACCTATGCGATGAACAAACACCGAGCGAATGAGACGATTCATGATGTGATGTTACGTGCGTCGAATGTCCCGATGACAGATGAGTATTATCAGACACGTCCGACGGGATATGCGTTTAAGTTTCCGGATTTACAGGATGAGTTATCGTCTATGGGATATACATTGAACACGGTGAAGAATTCGGAGTATGGATATGTATATAAGGTTGAAGCGGAAGCGATACCATATCG
>CASDQF010000006.1 GCA_949282845.1 uncultured Alphaproteobacteria bacterium
CATCCCCTTCAACATATATCGCATCTATGTCCGTCGGATTTAAACTTAATACTTGTCGACAGACACGCTTCGGAACATCAGAAACAACAACGCGATAAACATACTCATTTAAATCCGATACAACTGTGTGCATCCGATAAAAACTACCTAACTGTCCGTCCTCCGGTAAACCAGCAAACTTCCACTCATAATCCCCTGTCCGCTCAACATAATACTCATCAATCATCGGAACATTCGTAGCTCGCAACATTACATCATGAATCGTCTCGTTCGCCTTATGCCTGTTCATCGCATACGTAAAACCTGCTAATGCCGCCACACTCAATACGCCTATCACAACCAGCACTCCCAGCATCTCTATCATGCTCCGACCAGTCTGAAAGGACAAAGAAGAACTTATTAAACTTTTGCGAGTATTGATATTATTATTTATTCGCGATTTGCGTGGGGGGGGGGGGTAATCATTAACAAACTCCTTGAATATAATTTATAAAATTCATATTTTATTTTCAAATTATAAAAATAAAAAAAAGTCGTCAACTATTATTTTGTTAAAAATATATTTAATTTTTAATAAGTAAATTTTTTATAAATTTTTCTTGACAAGAGAATAAAAGATTGTATAATCGCAACCCTAAGTCCTTCTCTGCCTAAGAGAGCAGAGAAGATTGTTTTTAATTTTATGTAGGAGAGTAGCCTTGGCACGTATTGCAGGTGTAAATATTCCGACAGCAAAAAGAGTCGTCATAGGATTGACGTATATCTATGGCATCGGCCGGAAAAAAGCTGAAGAAATCTGTCAAAAGACAGGTATTTCAGAAGATAAACGCGTTCATGCGTTAACAGATGATGAAGTTTTGAAAATTCGCGAGCTTATTGATAGCGAGTATCATGTAGAAGGTGATTTGCGCCGCGAAGTTTCTTTAAATATTAAGCGCTTAATGGATTTAGGGTGCTACAGAGGATTGCGCCATCGTAAGGGTTTGCCTGTTCATGGACAACGGACACATACAAATGCGCGGACTCGTAAAGGAAAAGCTGTTCCTATTGCGGGTAAAAAGAAAGTGACAAAGTAAGGAATTAAATCATGGCAAAAACAGAAGTTAAAGTCGCTCGCACAAAAAATCGCGATAGAAAGAATATCATTTCGGGCGTTGCTCATGTGAATTCTACATTTAATAACATTATGGTGACCATTACAGATGCTCAAGGTAATACAATTTCTTGGTGCTCTGGTGGCGTTAAGGGCTTTAAAGGTTCTAGAAAAGCAACTCCATATGCTGCTCAGGTGACAGCAGAAGAAGCCGGACGTAAAGCAATGGAACACGGTATGAAGACTCTGGAAGTTTTAGTCGCCGGTCCAGGCGCTGGACGTGAATCTTGCTTGCGTGCTTTTCAAGCTTTAGGCTTTACAATTACATCTATTAGAGATGTGACTAGTATTCCGCATAATGGATGTCGTCCGCCGAAACGGCGCCGCGTTTAATTTGAGTGGTCGCCCTTCGGGGCGGCTAAACGGGTGCTTTGCACCAGTTCCTGAAAAAATAGGAGCCTTACTGTGATACAAAAAAATTGGCAAGAATTAATTAAGCCGTCAACATTATCTGTTGAACACATCATTCCAGGTATGAAATCAACTATCGTAGTTGAACCTTTGGAACGTGGTTTCGGAACAACTTTAGGAAACGCTCTTCGTCGTGTTCTGCTATCTTCTTTGCAAGGCGGAGCCGTGACAGCAATTAAAATTGATGGTGTCCTGCACGAGTTTTCCTCTATCCCAGGCGTTCGTGAGGATGTGACAGATATTATTTTGAATATTAAAATGCTGGCATTAAAGGTCGAGTCCGAAGGTCCTCATCGTATGACACTCACGGCTACAGGACCAGGTGTTGTAACAGCAGGTCAAATTGAAACAAATCAAAATGTCGAAGTTTTGAATAAAGATCTTGTTATTTGCACGTTGGATGCCGGAGCATCTATTAAAATTGAGATGACAGTCGGGACAGGAAAAGGATATGTTCCTGCGGTTCAAAATCGTCCAGAGGATTGTCCTATCGGATTGTTGCCGATTGATAGTATTTTTAGTCCTGTAAAGACTGTTGTTTACAAGGTGACGAATGCTCGTGTCGGTCAACAAACAGACTATGATAAGTTATCTTTAACAGTCGAGACTAATGGTGTCGTTACTCCAGAAGATGCTGTTGCTTTATCTGCTCGTATTTTACAAGATCAACTAAAGACTTTCATTAACTTTGAAGATCCTGAAGAAACAGCAGAAGAAGAACAAAAGGTAATCTTACCATTCCCACCAGCTCTGTTGAAAAAAGTCGATGAATTAGAATTGTCTGTTCGTTCTGCAAATTGCTTGAAGAATGACAATATCGTTTACATCGGAGATTTAGTACAAAGAACTGAAACAGATATGCTTCGGACACCTAATTTCGGTCGTAAGTCTTTGAATGAAATTAAGGAAGTTTTGGAGAGTATGGGGTTACATCTCGGCATGCAAGTCGAAGGATGGCCTCCTGAAAATATTGATGCTTTAGCTAAAGGTTTTGAGGAACCATTTTAGCTTAGCCTCACCTGATTGTCAGGTCCCTTTCGGGCTCATCCACGGGGTGGTTCGAAAGTTAACTTAATCGGTTTTGTGCGCAAGACCAAACAAAAATGAAAGGATAAAAAATGCGTCACGGAAATTCTAAAAGAAAATTAAATAAGAGCATTGCTCATCGTAGAAGTATGTTTGCAAATATGGCGGTCTCTTTAATTAAACATGAACAAATTAAGACGACTTTACCAAAAGCTAAAGAATTACGTCCTATTGTTGAAAAATTAATTACAGCCGCTCGTGTTAAAGACTTACATAATCGTCGTCAGCTCCTTTCATTCTTGCGCGATGAAGCTATGGTTGAAAAATTGATGACTATTTTAGCTGATCGTTATATGAACCGTAATGGTGGTTATACACGTGTATTAAAAGCTGGTTTCCGTTATGGTGATATGGCTCCGATGGCAATTATCGAATTGGTAGACAGAGATGTAACAGCTAAAGGAAAAGATTCAGGAATTGTTGAAGTTCCTGCTGAAGAACTTCCTGTTGAAGAAGAAAAGAAAGAGGAAGTCAAAAAAACTGCTAAGAAAGCTTCGAAAAAAGCTGCCGACGCAGAATAATTTTTAATACCATGTTTTTTAAAACGGGATGACGAGGTGTTATCCCGTTTTTACATGAAATAGGAAGGAATATATATGAGTATGTCAAATAGTGATAACGAGATGCGTTTAAGGTCGTTATCAGAAAAGACTTTTCCAGTTAAAGGAAATAATAGTCGTATGTTTGAATTTTTTAAAGCTTCAGAGAGAAGCTTTTCTGAACAAAAAGTAATAGATACTGGTTTTTTTAATTGCCTGCATCGTGGAGCATTTAAACATGCTTGTTATTATTTTATTCGTTTTTCTCCTAATTTGTTAACGCAAGATAGCAAAGGAAAAAATGTTTTTGATTATATTTTCGAAGGCTATAATGTTTCTCCGGCAGATCAGCGAGACTTGACAAAAGATTTTAGTAATCTTTTACCTCAAGATCGTTTAGTGTTATTAAAAACAATTCTTCCACATTATCATATGGATTATTTGTTTAAAGAAACTCGTATTATTCCTAAACAACGTATGAGTAAAGATTTTGATCCGACCTCTTTTTTAAGTAAAGAGAAAATGGTAAGGTATTGCTTCTTGGCTACACAGTATCCAGAAACTTTAGAAGCTGGTGGGCAAAATTTTCAAAAAGTCGAACAGTTTATGAACGAGCGTAATCAAGAAAATAAAGTTGCGCAAATTCAAAAGATAGTCCGAAACAAACAAAGATATCATTTATCAAAATGTGAATTATGGTTTCATCGAGTTAGTCGACGGATTATGCGGTTACCTTTCCGGATTTGTCACACAAGATAATAATAAAAAGGCTCCTTTGGAGCCTTTTTTGTATGTATTGTTGAGATAAAGTGATATTCTATATTTTTTAACTTTTTTTACGTATTTGATCGATAAAATCTGATAGCTCTCCTTTTGAAAGAGCTCGTAGAGCTTTTGAGCTATCATTATTGGCTACTTTGTTTTTTCGAGTATGACCACATTTAAGGCATTTTTGAGTGAGAATATATGTTCCTCCTTTAATTTCCATCGAGATCGCCGGCATAATACCTTGGCAAGTTGAGGCTCTGTCGCCAGGATAAATATCAACGTGCTTGCTTGTCAGGCAGTGGGGGCAATGGTTAGTATATCCATTTCCGTGGACGCAGAAGCCACAAACCTCACAAATAAAATCTTCTTGAACTCGTGTAAATTGTTTCGGCATTTTTCCTCATTTTTTATTATCTTTTTTTTATAGTTTATGCTAGATTAAGGAAAAATGGAAATAAAAAAATGGCAACACTTTTTGAAAACAAAACAGATAGACCTTTAGCAGATAGACTACGTCCCCAAACTTTAAAAGAAATTGTTGGACAAGAGCATTTGCTTGCTCCGGATGCTCCGATAGGGCGGATGTTGGAAACAGGGAAAGTTTCTTCATTTATTTTATGGGGACCTCCAGGGTGCGGAAAAACAACGATAGCACGATTATTTGCCAGTATAGCAGATCTTTATTTTGAGCCGATTTCAGCAGTGTTTTCCGGAGTGTCTGAGCTGCGTAAGATTTTTGCAGATGCGAAAAGTCGGAAAGCTATGGGCAAACGGACACTTTTGCTTGTCGACGAAATACATCGATTTAACCGATCACAGCAAGATGGCTTTTTACCTTATGTTGAAGATGGAACTGTTATTTTAGTTGGAGCGACAACAGAAAATCCATCTTTCGAATTGAATAGTGCTTTGTTATCAAGATGCAAAGTTTTTGTTTTAAAAAGGTTGGAAAAAGAATCTTTAGCAATCATCTTGGAAAGGGCAGAAAAGGAGTTAGGACATACTTTACCTTTAACACCGGAGGCCAGAGAATATCTTTTGGGATTGTCGGACGGAGATGGTCGATATTTTATAAATATGATAGAGGCAATAGAGCAATATACATCAGATGAAGATTTGTTAACTGTTGAGCATATTTCTAAAATAGTTCAGCAAAGGATGCCTTTATATGATAAAGATAAAGAGGGACATTACAATCTTATTAGTGCGCTTCATAAATCCTTGCGAGGTTCAGATCCGGATGCAGGGCTTTATTGGACGGCTCGGATGATTGAAGGAGGCGAGGATCCTAAATATATTTTGCGCCGGTTAACACGGTTTGCCGTTGAAGATGTCAGTTTAGCAGATCCGCATGCTTTGACACAGGCAATTGCTGCATGGGAGGCTTATGAACGTTTAGGGTCTCCGGAAGGAGAATTGGCTATAGCGCAGTTAGTTGTTTATTTAGCAACAGCACCCAAAACGATCAGTGTTTATAAGGCTTGGGGTCAAGCTTTGCGAGCGGCAAAAGAAACAGGTTCACTGTCTCCACCAATACATATTTTGAATGCACCGACTAAGCTGATGGGCGAATTGGGCTATGGAAAAGATTATCAATATGATCCGGAAACAGAAGATGGCTTTTCCGGTCAAAATTATTTTCCAGAAAAGATGGGACGTCGCTGTTTTTATCGTCCCATTGAACGAGGCTTCGAGAGAGAAATTAAGAAAAGACTGGCATATTGGGAGGAATTAAGAAAGAAAAAATGCCAGAAAAAGTGATTTTGTCTCATGTGGAGGAAAAAGATTCAGATATTCGTTTAGATCGGTGGTTTAAACGATACTATCCCGGTCTCCGTCACGGAGCCTTGGAGCGTCTTCTGCGCGGTAAAAATATTCGAGTAAATGGTAAAAAAGCAACAGCAGATCAGCATTTAAAAACAGGAGATGAAATTCGAATTCCTCCTTTTGATGAAGAAAAAATGCATATAAATAGAGATGTTTCTGAAAAAGATGCAGCATTTATTCGTTCTCTTGTGATTTATAAAGATAAGGATGTTATTGTGTTAAATAAACCGGCAGGTTTGGCGGTTCAAGGAGGTTCTAAAACGGAGCGTCACATAGATGGTATGTTGGATGCATTAAGTGAAGGAGGAGAACGTCCTCGTCTTGTCCATCGATTGGATAAAGAAACAAGTGGTGTTCTTGTTTTGGCTAGAACGGCTAAAGCAGCTGCTTTTTTAGCTCAAGCCTTTCAAACAAAAGCAGCTCGAAAAGTTTATTGGGCCTTAGTTCTTGGCAAACCGGTGAAAAATTCCGGAAAAATAACAGCTCCTTTATTAAAAAAATCGGGCCAAGGAGGTAAGGAAATGGTTTTTGTTGACCCCGATGGACAAAAAGCTCAGTCTTTGTATCAGGTAATTGATACAGCAGGAGGAAAAGTGAGTTGGCTTGCGTTAATGCCTTTAACTGGTCGGACGCATCAGTTGCGAGTACATTGTCAGAGTATAGGAACACCTATTTTGGGAGATGTGAAATATGGTGAAAAAACGGAAATAGCACATTCTGAAGCGTTCTCAAAATTTATGCAGTTACATGCAAGGGCTCTTCAAATACCACTTCCGAGCGGTAAAATGTTGAAAATTACAGCTCAAATACCTCATCATATGAAAAATAGTTTTGATTTTTTCGGATTTAGTGATAAAGATAATAGAGAACCATTTGAGACTTTTGAAAAAAAATAAAGGGGAAGCTCATGAAAAAATTTATTCTTATCTTTTTAATTGTCTTTTTGATAATGATTATTGGAGCCGGCCTTTATTTTTTGACTTTTGATATCAATTCTTATAAAAGTCAGATTGAAAAATATGCATCGCAGGCTATAGGTCATGACGTTAAGTTAATTGGTCAAATGAGTTTAAAAAAGTCATTAACACCTACAATTGAATTGCGAGATATTGAAGTTTCGAGCGGAGAAGGATTTGAATCTCCTAATTTGGCATTGATTAAAAATGCAGAAATCCGGTTGAATCTTCAAGCTTTATTTCAAGATATTTTTCAAGTCGATAGCATAGAATTACAAGGTGTTAAAGTTTATTTGGAAAAGAATAAATCCGGGCTTAATAATTGGAGTGTAAAAAAAGAAAATAAAGAAAAACAGCCTACTTCAGCTCGCCCGACACTTTCAAAAAAAGTGACGAAAGATATTCAAGTCAGAGTGGATAGTATTGTGGTTAAAGATATGGATATTAATTACTCTGATTTTTCTTCTCAAGTGAACGAGGATATTCATTTTAATGAGTTGTCTTTACGTCATTTAATTAACTTAGATGCGGCGTTCACTTATAAAAAAGAGCCTTTTACGATGAAAGGATCTATAAAAAACTTACTGACAGTGATTAAAAATCCAACTTCTTTTAATTTTACATTTGACGTGACTGGTTATGGAGCTAAGTCAACAATTTCAGGTGATTTACGAGATCTTGCAAAATTTAATAATATGACTTTAAATATTAAATCAACTGGTCAAAATTTACAAAAAACAACACAATATTTTATGGATTCCTCTGCTGTTCCGGCTGTTGATTTTAATCTCCAGACGGCGTTAAGAATATCTCCACAACAAGTCTTAGCTGAAGGTGCTTTAAAGCTTTTAAATGGAGGTATTACAACCTCCTTTTCCGGGGAAGTAAAAAATCGAAAAACAATGGAGACAGAAGGTCGAATTTCTATTCAAGCAAATGATGCTAGGTTTTTAAAGAAGTATGGTATTCGTCCTTTTACCTTTGAATCTCCTTTTTCTTTAAAGAATAAGAAAACACTTACTTTTTCTAATATCAATATGATGGCTGATGAAACAGATATTGATGGTCAGTTGACTATTTTAATGGGAAAAGTTCCTTCTTTAACAGGTAATTTACATTCTCGTTATTTCAATTGGGAAAATGTGTTAGCTGACAAAAATGAAACAGTTGAGGCAAAGAAAAGCGAAGCGAATAAAAAAGCATCGGAGAAGCTTGTGATTTCAACGAAGCCTTTAAATCTAGAAGCGTTGAAAAAAGTCAATTTAGATTTACAGGTTCTTATTGATAATTTGTATATTAAAGATATTATTCAAAAATATCCTTTAATTGTTGCAACAATTCGTCTCCAAGATGGCGCTTTGAATGTTGCCTTTAATGAAGGTACACAGATTGCGCAAGGCGATGTCGTTGGGCAGTTGAACTTGTCCTTAGAACAAGATGGCGCCTTAAATTCAAATGTGAAGCTTGTAGGGCAGGGGCTTGAAATTGATCAAATAAAAATGCTTCAAGAAGACATAAAAGAAGGTATGTTTCATTTTAATCTGAACCTAACGGCCAACGGAAAAAGTCTTCATGATTTAGTTTCTTCTCTTAATGGACAATTTTTAATGATTGCTCATGAAAGCGAGCTTTTCAGTCGGTGGCTTGATTTATTGCCATTGAATACTTTAGCTCTTGGAGAAAAACTTATTCCTCGAGCAGAATATGAAAGACAATTTTTATATCTGAAAAGCGCAGTTTTAAATTTGATTATTCAAGATGGAGTTATTTATTTAGATAAAAAAGCTGCGATGGAAACAAATTTATTGAATTTGGTTCTTGATGGGACGGTCAATCTTAAAAATGAACAATTGAATGTTCAATTAATACCAATGGCTCCTAAAGGAAAAACCTCAGAGCTAGCTAATTTGATGAGTCAATTTGTTTTAATTAAGGGGCCTTTTACAAAACCACAAATTCAAATAGATACCTTGAATACGATGAAAACTATCGGAGCTGCTATGATAACCGGTGGAGTTTCAATTCCGGCAGGACAGGTTTTGCGTAAAGTCTCAGAAGATACTTCTCCATGTGAAACTGCCTTAAAGGGGACTCGTTTTCAAACAATCGATGATTATTTCGGACGTATCCCTCAGAATTCTACTCCCAGTCCTGTTCAGATATCTTCTGAAGAAAAAGAACCAGAAGAAAAACCAAATGCTGCTGTTGACTTCGGAATGCAGTTGTTAAAAAGCTTATCAAATGTTTTAACACAACCAATACCACCTTCTGGTAGTACGCCTCGTTAATGGTTTTTAAATGGAAGTTATTCACTTTTATGTAGAGGGGCGAGTACAAGGTGTTGGCTTTCGACGTTTCGTCGTAAAGCATGCGATTAGCTTGGGTATTTCAGGTTGGGTTAGGAATGTTTGGGATGGTCGTGTAGAAGTTATGGCTTGCGGTAGTTCCGTTCATCTTTCTCGTTTTTTAGAAGTTTGTCGATGTGGTTCTATTTTTTCGTGTGTAACGAACTTGAGAATAACATCTCCTTCTAACGAGGAAACAATTTCGGAAGGTTTGTTTGAACAATTACCGACCCTAAAAGGGTAAATTATTTTATAGAACTTGTAAAAGAATCAGCTTGTTCTTGTAATTTTTTTGTTAGCTCCGGTAATTTATGATCTTTTAAAAAAGAAGTATATTCATTGCGGTAACTAAGAACCATACTTACGCCTTCAACAATAATATCTACAATTTGATAAGAGCCATTTTTTTCTTGAACACGCCACAGTACTTCAGCAGGGTTAGGTTCATTTTGAATTTGGCTGATAACATAAACTTGATTTTTCCCCTCTGCAGGTTGTTCTCCTAAGAATGTAATTTGTTGCCCAGTGTAAAGATTAAATTTATCTGCCCAACTTTTTAATGCCATATCAGTGAAAGCATCAATAAAATCATTTCTTTCCTGAGGTGAAGCTGTTCGCCAATAACGTCCCAAGACAAATTTGCCGATTGTTTGCGTATCTAAAGCTTTCAAAAAATACTTTTCAAAACGTTCTGTTTTTTGTGCTTGAGTATCTTGAGAGGTTAAAACATTCGTAATGATTTCATCCGCTAATTGATGGACAAAAGCCGTTGAGGGAGCTTCTGCGGCTTGGGCAGAAGTTAATATTAAAAATAAGCTACATAAAATAAATAAAATTTTTTTCATTTTCTTATCCTTCTCATTCCAGTTCAAATTCTTCATCATCACCATAATCTTCATCATCAAAGCTGAAGTTATAGCTTTCTTTTGCCGCTTCTTCTCCTCTTAGAAATTTATTGCGGTTTTGTAAATAATAACTTTTCAGAGTGACATATGGATCAATAGAGGTTTGTTCTATATTCCACAGTAAATCAGTCATATTATCGGCACTATCTACAAGTTGAATACCATAGCGATACCATAATAAATGTTGTTCAGCTTTTGGAAGAGCCCAATCTACGGGGTCAATGAAAAAGCCAATTCCCATTCCGACCGTATCCCGTAAAGTAGATGGACCGATAACAGGTAAGACGAGATAAGGGCCATCATTTGTAATACCCCATTCATAAAGCGTTTGACCAAAATCTTTTTGAGGGGCTTTAATTTCAAAGTAAGTTGCCACATCAAATAATCCGCCGATACC
This sequence comes from uncultured Alphaproteobacteria bacterium, assembly GCA_949282845.1. Lineage (GTDB taxonomy): Bacteria > Pseudomonadota > Alphaproteobacteria > CAAHEQ01 > UBA3637 > CALXXX01. The sequence continues at coordinate 10,388 of CASDQF010000006.1, forward strand.
TAAAGTTGTATTTGTAAAAAATCGTCCGAAAGTTTGTGCGCTGTCATCAAAATCACCTTGTAATAAAGCATTTACAAAAATATAAGGTTGTTTAAGATTATCAGAAAAATTTGAAATGCCAGTTCTGATAGTTTCCGGAAAGATAAAGCGGTAGGCTTTATCAAAAGGACGAAATAAATATGTGTTTAAAAAGAAGTTAAAGTCTGTGGCCGCTCGATTATACGGTTCAAAAGGATCATTTTGTTCTTCACTTAATGTCGTTTGGTTTATCGCATTAGAGGTTGTACAACACGCTAAAGAAAACAGCATGAGTAAAGCGATAAGAGTGTTGCATATTTTAATATTGTTAAGCCGCATTTTTTTCCTTTTAGTTTACTTTAAAAGGTTTTTTCTTTTTGACAAGTTATTTTTTGTAATTCGGCTTCAACTGTCTTCAAAACGTCATCAACAGTTTTAACAAAAATAATCGTTTCAGCATGATGAGGCTTGATAAAACCATCGCGAATAAATTGATGCAATAGAAATTTTAATCCGTCAAAGAAATCATTAATGTTAAGAATAACAA
>CASDQF010000007.1 GCA_949282845.1 uncultured Alphaproteobacteria bacterium
CGCCTATTACAACTAGTACACCCAGCATCTCTATCATGCTCCGACCGGATTGAGAAAAAAGCGAAAATTGTGCTCGAAAAAAAGAAAGGGATTTACTTATACGAAACATCGATATCTCCTTATTTTATTGCTAAAATAATCATATCTTATTCATAGTTGATTTGTCTATATGTTTTTATAGGATTATAAAAAAAACCGCTCATTTTCTTGAGCGGTTTTAATCTTTAATTCAGAAAATTAATAGCCTTCAGCCCATTTACGTTTTCTCTGAATTTTACGGTTTCTTCGAATCCCTTCTGCTTTTTCGCGTTTCCGTTTTTCTGAAGGTTTTTCAAATTCCCGACGCAGTTTCATTTCGCGAAACAGACCTTCACGCTGCATTTTCTTCTTCAATGCCTTAAGCGCTTGCTCTACATTGTTATCGCGGACTATAACTTGAACTATGGTACATCCCTCCTTTACGGCGTTCTTTAAATGTTAATTACTCAGCTGCCTTTTCTTCAGAAGTATTTACTTCTGGTTTGGCTTCTTCTTCAACAGGTTTAACAAGATCAGCGTTGTAAGAATTAGCTAAACGATCAGATTCTTCTTGAGATCTGGCAACAGTTACTTTAATCATCTCTGCAACATCAGGATGTAAAACAACTCGAACATCATAAACACCAACATTTTTCAATGGTTGTGTCAAATCAATTTGATGACGTTCCAGTTTTAATCCAGCTTCTTTTAATGCATCGTGAATGTCTCGTGCCGTGACAGAGCCATATAATTGACCGCTTTCTGAAGCTTGACGAACCAAAGAAACTGCAAAATCTTTAATTTTTTCTGCGACTTTTTCAGCCTCTTGACGAAGTTTCAGATTTCTTGCTTCAAGTTCCGCTTTTTGACTTTCAAAATAAGCCATATTTTCTTTTGTGGAACGAAGAGCTTTTTTCTGAGGCAATAAATAGTTTCGAGCATAACCTGTTTTTACTTTAACGACATCGCCCATTTGACCAAGGCGTTCAATACGTTCTAATAAAATAACTTCCATATTGCTCCTCCTTAGTTCTCACTGCCGGAAACGAATGGAAGCAAAGCTAAAAAACGAGCTCGTTTGATGGCTTTAGCTAATTCGCGTTGCTTTTTAGCTGAAACGGCAGAAATACGAGATGGAACTATTTTACCTCGTTCAGAGATAAAACGACTTAGCAACTTTACGTCTTTATAATCTATGACCAAAGCATTTTTGCCTGAGAATGGACAAGATTTAGAACGACGGAAAAAAGATGTATGACGAACTTCACTCATTAGAATTCCTCCCCATTCACGTCGAATAAAATATCTTCATTTGACTTTTTATTCTTTGGAGCCAACATTGCTGAAGGTCCTTCCTCTAGTTGGTCGACTTTTATTGTCAAGTGGCGGATAATGTCTTCATCTACACGAATAAGACGTTCCATTTCTTTTACAGCCGCAACAGGGGCATCAATATTCATTAAAACATAATAACCTTTACGATTTTTTTGGATACGGTATGCGAGATTACGCAACCCCCAATTTTCACGCTTTGTTACTTTGCCGCCATCTTTTTCGATGATTGCCGCATATTTATCGGTTAATTCATCTACTTGATTGGGAGCTAAGTCCTGACGTGCAATAAATACATGTTCATAAAAAGACATAGTCTTCTCCTTTTGGATATCTCGGCTACGGTTTAAACTTTTGTCAAAACCACATGGCAAAAGCTTGTAGCATAGTCAACCTTCTTAGGCTGACAAGGAGTTATCGTGCCAGTATCATATAGAAAAAATAAAATAAGTCAAGTCTTTTTGAATAATATCTCTTTTAAAAAGAGATATTCTCTTATGGGTTGAATTTTTATTTTTCTCTACTATTTAAAAATGAGGGGGAAAATAAATGAAGGTTAAAGATTTTTTAGAAATTTTGGAGGCTATATGTACCATAGTTGTTTCTGTCGGAGCAATTTGGGGAAGTATTATTGCTTGGGAAAATGGCTTTCTTTACAAAGTAAAGCATTTAGTCGATCATTATCATGCTCAGCTTGAAATAGAAGAAAAGTCCGTTATGGAAAAAAGTTTGAAAGATATTTGAAAAGAAAATCGTAGACTTCTTTTTTTATTTTTGATAGTCTCTTTACATGGGTATTATGAAAGGGATTTTTGGAATGACCAAAGCTGCTTTTTTCTTGATTAGTTTTTTAATGTTTACAAGTTCTGTTCAGGCTGACTATGCCAGAAGTGTGGAAGCACTTCAAAATGGGAATTATTCACTCGCTGCATTAGAATTATCCGATCTTTTACAACAAGGAGATCCAAAAGCTGAGTATTTAATGGGCTTTATGTATTATCATGGTATGGGTGTTATTCAAGATTATGGTAAAGCTTTTGAGTTATTTAAAGATGCAACAGAAAAGGGGCATATAGAAGCACAGACTTTTTTAGGCTATCTCTATGATGAAGGAAAAGGGACCGCTGTTAACAAGAAAAAAGCTTTTGAATTATATCAAAATTCTTATGAGGAAGGTGATATTACCGCCACTATTAATTTAGGCGTTATGTATTACAAAGGAGATGGAGTTCCTCAGAACTATGATAAAGCTTTTGAGTTACTCTCAGATATAGAGCATGTGGATTCTCCAATTTTGCAACTTTACTTAGGTAATTTGTATTACTATGGTTATGGTGTGCGTCAAAATCCTGAGAAAGCAATTCAGTATTATTTACGAGCTGCTCAATTAGGTAGTATCGAGGCTCATTACTTCTTAGGTCATTTATATCAAGAAGGACATTCAGTTCAAGGAGATACGGAAAAGTCTGTTCAATTTTACACTTTTGCAGCCGAAAAAGGATATCCTTTAGCTCAGTTTAATTTGGCAACAATGTATGCGGATGGTAGAGCAGGGCGGCTTGATAAAGTTGAAGCTTATGCATGGTTGACTATAGCTGCAGAGCAGGATTTAAAAGAGGCTGAAGATGCTTTACCTATTTTAGAAGATACAATGGGGCTTTCTGAAATTTCGGCAGCTAAAACACGTGTTTTAGAATTAAAGAAGATTGATCCGAATGCTGTTGTTTCCCCGGTTCAACCGATTGTGCAAACAAGTGTTACTGGAACTACAATAGAGGGGCAAACAGCTACTCGTTCTGCACCACCTTCTCGTCGTTCTCGTCGTATGATAAGGAGAAGATAATATGTCGAATGTTATTGGGCATACATTTAAAAGTATTTTATCTTTTAGCCTTTTAGATGTCGTGGGTATTTTTCTGGGAATTGTTTTACTTTACTGGCAGACGGATACTTCTGCTGTTTTTTATACACTCAGTAGTCCTCAGTTTTATATTATTTTGTTTTTAATTTTATTTTTAATTCGTTCTTGGATTTGGTTGTTTCTTTATCGAGGAGAGACACCATATTTAAAACATGCCTTAATACACATTTTTAAAGATTATTTTCATATTTTAATTTTATGTATTTGTACCATAGGTACTTATTTATTATTTTTCTCTCTTTTGTAAAAAGCACTTTTTAAAACCCATGAAAAAGTTTCATAATCTAGTCGAAGAGAACCGTAAGGGTTTATAAAATAATTATAAATAGCTTTATTGGCAAGCTCAGCTTGTTTTGTTTTGTCCGGAATTAAGCGGCGTATAAACTGACGATAATTTTTTATAAAACCATAGTCTTGTGTTTCAAGAGTTATTTCTTTAACTATTTTTTCTGACAAAGGTAAGCTTCCATTTTTAAGAAACTGTTTTATAAGCAAATTAATAAAATGAGGCGGTAAATTTTCTAAATCCATGATAATATTTGTTGTCATGAGATAAGGAGCTTCTAATAAAATTGTCATTTTACCATTAGAAGTAATCGGATTAATATGGATAGATAAATCTACATTTAAAATAATATTATTATATCCTGATAAGAAAAGACTTAGTAAGGGCTCTCTTAAAATATCTAAATAAGGTTGATAGTTACGTATGGCTGATAAAAGACTGTTTTCATCACGTTTTTGTATCAAGTCAGATAGTTTAAATTGAACATTTTCGGCAAGAATGCTTAGCTCTTGTTCAGAAAAAAATTTTAAAGTTAAGGTTTGAATGTTAAAAGCAATCGGGAGATGGATAAAGCGAACATTGTGTAATTTTAAAGCATCATTAAATATAGATTTAGATGTTTTTGAATAAGAAATATCGGCTAAGATATCTTTTTGTAAAAGTATATTATGGGCTAAAGTATCCGTTTGACTTTCCATTTTATAACTGAAAAAAAGAGAAGCAGATATTAAAAAAATAATGACTATGAAAATAGATATAATAGTTTTCATAAAGCTTTCTCCTTTGTAGGTAACTTTTCTATTTTATCTAAGACGAAAGAAGGATTTTGCCATTCAGCGCAGTATTCAGCCGTACATGAGAAAGCTTGCTCTATCTCAAGGAAGGCAGCAGGTTCATGAAGCGGCAGCCCGCTTTTCTTTTTTTCAAAGTCTGAGAGTGTGTTTAAATATCCTTTTACTAAAAACCAGCCGTTTTTTTCCAGATTACTGACTTGCATAGGGAAAGGATAATCAATCCAACGCATATCATCGGGACGTGCATGAACTACAAAAACGCCTTCTATGGGAGTATTCAATAATTCAGAAGCTTTTAATAGTAGAAAAGGTGAATCAATTTGTGTTTTAGAAAAAACAAAAGCAGCTCTGTCTATGGAGGGTAGCATTTCGATGAAAGCCAAAGTCTCTTCAGGGGTTGCTGTGTTTGTCTCAATAAAGTCATTGAATGAAGTTTCAGGATTTTGTACCCATAAGCCATTTTCATGTTGATATAAATCCTCTCTAAAGAAAATATTTTCCTCTTTCAACGAGATATCATTTGTGGCATCAAAAATAATATGAGACACAGAAGGACAAATTGTTTTTGCATAGCTTTTTACTACGGTAAACAGATTTTGAATGAAAACTTGATTTTTAAACAGTTCTTGATTTTCTGTTAAAAGGATAATATGAAAAGGAGCACAAGCTTCAAAAGCCGGATAAATTTTATCTTCATTCAGAATACTTGTCATTTTCCCGATATAAGAAATATTCAAACGGACGTCTTTTTCTAAAAAATAATATAGTTCTTGTACACCATCTGTAGGAGAAGACCGTTTTAACAATGGGGTATTTAATGGTGTTCGACCAATCCAAAAACCGTCTAGAAAATATCCTTTTAGAGTATCTTGAGGTACATTTACGGTATTTAAAAGCGTTACTTCATGAAAGCCATTTTGTAATGTTTCGACAGGAGCTATTGTCCAGCCCTGAGGAACGGGAACTTGAGATAGATAATGTAAGACAGTTTGTCCATCTTGACTTTGAATAAGATATTCATCTAACTTTTCTCCTTCATAAATCAAAGGAGGTATTTCCTCTGCTAAAGCAGTAAGCGTTATGAGCCAAAAAAAACATAAAAATAGCCTTTTCATCCATTTACCTCTTCATTTGGATAAAGTCCAAAGACTTCATTTTTTTTGACATAGCCGGTTAAATCTTGTAAACGAACTTTACAGAAATCTGAAAGATGGTCACATTGAATAACAGTGAGAATAATTAAACCATCTAGATAAGCGGTTGGTAAGGCATCCTCTTTCTCTTTTTTGAAAAGAACTGTTTTTTGATTAGGAAAAGTCATAATAGTTCTTTTTTCTGAAAGCATTTTTTTATGAACCCATCCTGTGGTTCCTTCAAAATCTTTAATTTTACGCCAATGCTCAAATTCGTCAGTAATTTCTACAGGTAATCCTTGTCTTTTGTAAACCCAATCTATAGGAAAACGTTCTCCGGGACCGGTTCTTAAATTGATTAAATTGCTTTTTAACGAGGCAAAGCGAGGAATAGAAAGCTCGTCTGCTTGAACGAATAGCGGTAAAATAAGTAAGAAAAAACCGAAGAGCCACTTCATTCTTCCACCTTGGATATTTGCGGTGTTTCAAAATCAGAATTTTTTTGTTCTTCCTCCTGTAAGGCTGAAGAAGTTATTTCCTGTTTTATTTCTTGAGGTAAAGAATTATCTAAAGAAGGAGATGTTTCTTCAGAGACTTCTTGTTGCATAGGAGGAATAACAGGAGCAGTCACTTCAGGCATTTCTGCAATAAACGCAGGAGCTTCTATGGAAGATATATCAGAAGACGTTGGTAAATTTTGAAGGGCTGTTTGTAGTTGAGCTTCAATTGTTTCTTCCGATGCTGATGTTTCTTTCCCTTCTACAATGGAAGTATTGAGAGATGTATTCTGAGAATCTACAACAAAAGTTACAGGAGATTGACTGTCGTTGTTTTGAGCGTTTTCGATGGCAGAAGGGTATTTTATTTCACGTTTGACATCGAAAATTGCCGTTTCTGAGGAGGGTGTTTCTTCAATAATTTCTGTTTTTCCTTTAGAAACGGAAGATAAACTGGAGGTTTCTTCAAGTAATGCTTGTTCACTGTATACATCTGGGATATTTTGAATATTTATTTCTTCTAATTTATTAAATTCGTTATTTACCTCGGTTTGAATTTCTTTTTCATCTTCTTTTGTCAGTGTATCTGTATCATTTTTGGTATCCGTTATTTCCGGAGACAGGATTTCAGTTACATTTTCTGTTTTGTTCTCTTCAGTGCTTTGCTTTTCTTCCTGTTCTTGATAAGCTTCTTCTTGTTCTATCAGAAGCTCTCGTTCTCTTTTTAGGACATCCTGAGCTGTAATTTCATCCCATTGTATTCTGAGAGCAGCTTGAAAAACCAAAAGAGCGATAGGTTGTCCACGACGAATAATGGCAGCATTGTGTCCTGCATTGAATAAAGTGACTGTTATTTCTTCACGATCAGAAGCATCTATCGTAAGAGGGGCGTTTAATACAACAAGACCAGAATTTTTAGATTCTTTTAAAGAACGTACTTGTGCTTCAACACCCAAAGGTAAGGCACAAGCAAATCCGGTTGGAATAGTAATGAATTGCCCTCCAATAATTTTAATAGGTTCAGAAACAGCTGCCTGTAGAATGATGCTTGTTCCGACACCATCGGCATATCGAGGCAGAGGCAAATCTAATGAATCGGCTAAACGAATAATAGGTATTTGTGGCAGCATGATTTTTTCCCCTTATGGTGTTGGAGTTTTTTCACCCCAAAGTTTTTCAATTTCATAAAAAGCTCGTGTTTCCGGATAAAACAAATGAACAATAATGTCTCCGAGGTCAATAATAACCCATTCTCCTGATCCCTCTTTTCCTTCAAGACGCGGTTTAAAACCTAAATCTTTTAGTCTTTCATGCAGTATTGAAGCAAGTGCAGTCACTTGTCGTGTAGAAGAGCCGGAAGCAATAACTAAATAATCCGCTAAGGAAGTTTTACCTTTTAAAGGAATGGATAGAATATCACGAGCTTTTCCATCTTCTAAAATTTGTTGAATAAGTATTAACAACTCTTCAACATCAGGTCTTTTTTTAAGAAGAGAAGTTTTTTTTGTTCGTGTTTTTTTTGGTGTTTCTGTCTTCATCAATTTTCCTCTTTTTCTTTTAAATTTAGCACATGATTCTTGGCAGCACGTAAAAGTTCAGTTAATCCAAGTCCTGCGATGGCAGATATGATAAAAGGTTCACATCCTGTTTCTTTTTTGAAATTCTTTTTTATCTGAATAATATCTTCCGGAGGGATACTATCACACTTGTTGATAGCAATTAGTTCTGGTTTTTTAATTAAAGAAGCTCCGTATTTTTCAAGCTCATGACGAATTGTTCGATAAGTCTCTATTAAGTTTTCTTCTGTTCCATCAATAAGGTGAATAAGGACCGAGCAACGTTCAATATGTTTTAAAAATTTAGTTCCTAATCCAATTCCTTCAGAAGCTCCTTCAATTAAACCAGGAATATCTGCAATTAAAATTTCATTTCCGTCAACCATGGCGACTCCCAAGTTTGGATGAAGCGTTGTAAAGGGATAATTAGCTATTTTAGGACGGGCTTTTGTCACAGCAGTTAGGAAAGTTGATTTTCCGGCATTTGGAAGGCCGATTAAACCTATATCGGCGATAAGCTTTAACTTTAACCATACCCACATTTCTTCACCTTCTTCACCGGGGTCGGCACGACGAGGCGCCTGATTCGTTGCGCTTTTATAAGAATCATTACCGCGTCCGCCTTGTCCTCCTTTTAGTAAAGTGATTGTTTGTCCGTCATGTGTTAAATCTGCTAAAGTGACATCTCCCTCATTATTTGTGATTTCTGTACCGACAGGAACGGTTATAATAAGATCATCTCCTTTGGCACCCGTACAATTACGTCCGGCTCCTGGCCGACCGTTTTGTGCTTTAAAGTGTTGTTGATAGCGAAAATCAATTAAGGTATTTAAATTACGGACGGCTTTAAAAATAATATTGCCGCCATTACCGCCATTACCGCCATCAGGGCCTCCAAATTCTAGGAATTTTTCATGTCGAAAAGAGCAGGCACCGTTTCCACCGTTGCCTGCTTTTAAATAGATTTTTGCTTGATCTAAAAATTTCATGCGTTTATCCTTTTTTCTTTCTTTTACATTAGTCGAAAGAGCTTTAAAACGCAAGGAAATTTATTGTTTTCTTTGTTTTTATATTTTTGTTACATACCTCTTCCACCGCTTCTCATTCTAGGAATATTTCGAGTTTGACGAGATACGGGACGAACGGGAGGCCTTTCTTTTCTTTCTCGAATTAAATTAGGTTTACGCTTTTCTTCTTCCGGCGGGTACATCAAAAGTAAATTTTTCTTTAAATTTTCTGCTTTTTTCGCATATGATAATCTTGGAGGACCTTTTTTATCTGGGTCTTTTCTAGGCTTTCTTTTTTTCGGCGCTTCTTCTGCGGCAAATGGATCTGGTTCAAGTTCCGTTTGTTGAGAAGAAGATTTTAGAGCCTTTTCCTTTAGATCAGGATAAGTTTCTTCTTTTAATTGTTTTAAAATAGCTATCTCCTCAGGAAATATCTCACCAAAGGGTCCTTCATAGAAACGTTCGAAAACTGTTGTGCCATTTTCATCTTTAATTGACAAGTCAACACCGTAATCAGCCATAAGACGAAGTAGTTTTGCTTTTCTCATGTAAGCAGCATCGAAAGCAATAGTTTCTCCTTTATGATTACGTGTGTTGACATTTGCCCATTTAAATTTTTTGTTTAATTCAAGTAAAAAATGCAACTCTTCGTCATTTAAGGTTTCTGCATCAAATAAAAGACTGCTTGTTTCATAATTAGACCACTCTTTAGGAAAAGGAACACCATTTTTTAAAAGAATGAGAAAAGCTGGCCAGTAATTATGCGTGATAGCGTATTGATAAGGGTGTACAAATTTTTTTTTCTTTGAAAAATCCGAAACTTCAGATAATTGTTCTGCATCATATCCTCTGCTCAACAAAATTTCTAAAGCAGAAAAGGCCTCGTTTTTAATAGCATGAGTAATCCAAGTATTTCCATTGGGGAGAAGTGTTTTTCTATCAATAGGTTGTTCTGTTAAAAGACGAACGGCTGCTTTATTATTGGCTGAAATGGCTGTTGCAAGCATTTTGTTTAAATGCGCTCCATATTTAATTAAAAGCTGCAATACTTGAACTTTATTGTGAAAGGCAGCATAGGAAGCAAGAGATAAATTTTTTTCTAAAGATGATTCTTTTCCAAACGGGCGACTTTCTTTGACTAATTTGTTCGGATTAGCTCCAAGAGCTAATAGTTTTTGAACGTTATAAGGTTTATTTGTTTGAATAGCTGTTAGTAAGGCATCTTCTAAGTTAATTTGAATGCCCATTCCTCTAAATTCTTCAAGTGTCTGCAGTTGTCTTTGAAAATTTGTTTGTTGCTGTTCAATGCTCATTTTTTTTTGCTCCTTGCCGCAATAAGAAAAGAGGAATAAGACATAGCTTTTCCTCCCCATTTAAATTATATCGTATTATCTTTAAAAAGACAATTTAAAATTAAGAAAAAATTAACTTTGTCGTCAAAATAGGATATTTTGTAAGAAAAATAAAAGGTTTAATTCTTTTAAAAAAGAAAATATACAATAAGTTGAGAATAAAAAGAGGGCAATAAAAAAAACCTCCCATAGGAGGTTTTTTCGCCTTTCATTAAGTTATTAAGCTTTTTTAGTGACAGATACGTACATTCTGTCTTGTTTGGAACGCTTAAACTCTACAACACCTTCGGCAGTTGCGAATAGCGTATGATCAACACCCATGCCAACATTTTCACCCGCACGATATTTTGTTCCGCGTTGACGAATAATAATATTGCCTGGAATAACAGATTGACCGCCGGCCTTTTTAACGCCTAAGCGACGACCTTCAGAGTCGCGTCCGTTTCGTGTACTACCGCCTGCTTTTTTATGAGCCATAATTCTTCTCCTTATACCTTAAGCATTGATGTCTGTAATTTTTACGACAGTCAATTCTTGTTTGTGACCGTTCTTACGACGATATCCCTGACGACGGCGTTTTTTGAAAACAATCACTTTTTCTCCACGAGATTGTTTTTTGATTTCACCGACTACTGTTGCACCTTCAACCAAAGGGGCGCCGATTTTACCATCTACCATCAAGACTTCATTAAATGTAACTTTCTCTCCGGCTTCACCATTCAGGCGTTCAATCACAATTACGTCATCTTTTGTGACTTTATATTGTTTCCCGCCGGTTTTAATAACTGCAAACATGTTCATCCTCATAGAAACTATAAAACTTCAAGAACTGCACTTATACACGCATTTAAAAACTTTGTCAATAAAAATCTTTGTTTTTATTTGCTGAATATAAATAAACTTTGTTTCAAGATAATATTATTATGGACAATGACAAAAAAGCTGACTTCAAATAAATCTTTTTTTAATTTTAAAATAAGCTATATTAAAGGGCATGACAACAACAAGAGAAATTTTATCGGGTGTTCCGCAGGGATATGATGTTTTGGTTCTGGCCGACCTGGCACGTGCAAAAGGTCGTATTTTACATATTGTGGAAACAGATGCGCAAATAATGCGTCTAAAAGATGGCTTTAATAGTCTGGCATCTGATGTGAACGTTTTATTATTTCCGGCCTGGGATACGATTCCTTATGATCGGGTTAGTCCACATGCAGATATTGAAGGAACACGACTAGATACATTATCATATTTAGCGAATAATGCAAAAGAGGCAAAGCCATTGATTGTTTTAGCTTCGGTTCCCTCATTTTTACAACGTGTTCCGCCACCTTCTTTTTTTAAAGGACAGCTTTTTTCGATTAAAGTTGGTGAAAATTTTGATTGGGCTTCTGCGCAAGTTTTTTTAACAAAAAATGGTTACATTCGAACGGAACAGGTGATGGAGGCCGGAGAATATGCTTTACGAGGAGGAATTGTAGACATTTATCCGGCAGGATATGAACAACCTCTTCGAATGGATTTATTTGGAGATGAACTTGAAAGTTTGCGCACATTTGATCCTGTCACACAAAAAACAACGGGGAATCTTTCTTCATTTGTTATCAAGCCGATGGCTGAGTTTGTTTTATCTGCCGAATCGGTGGCTTTGTTTCGAACACAATATCGAACATTATTCGGAGTAACAGAAGAAGATTTTATTTATGAAAGTATTTCTAATGCTCGAAAAGTATCGGGAATAGAACATTGGCTTCCTTTATTTTTTAAAGAAATGAGTTCTTTATTGGACTATATGCCTGATGTTTTTATTGCAGAAGGATATGGCTTGAAAAAAGCAATAGAAGAACGTTTAAAACAAATTCAAGAGTATTATGATGCTCGTCTTATTGCTTTGCAGAATAAAGCGGAAATGGGAGCGCCTTATCATCCTGTTCCTGTTGAAAAAATGTTTTTGTCGCAAGAAGAAGCAGAGCGTCTTATAGAAGGGCATCCTTCAGTTATTTTAAGTCCTTTTGTCGAGCCTGAAACAAAAGATATGGGCGGACGTGTCGGAGAGAATTTTGCTGCAGTAAGAGTTGCGGGAGATGTTTTTGATCGTTTGGCAGATTTTCTTCGTTTGACTAAAGAAAAGGTTATTATCGGCGCTTTTTCGGAAGTTTCTTTAAATCGAATACACACCTTATTGAAAGAGCGAGCTCTTCCTGTGAATATTGTCTCGAGTTTTCAGGCAGCCTTAAAGAAGACACCCTCACTTTTAATTTTACCTCTAGAAACGGGATTTAAGTGTAAAGCTTTTACACTGATAACCGAGTCTGATTTGTTGGGAGAACGAATGCTTCGTCCGACAAAATTTAAGCGGGCTAAGGAAAATTTTATCGAAGATATTTCAACCTTATCTCAAGGAGATTTAGTCGTTCATATCAGCCATGGTATAGGTCGTTATGAGGGATTAGTTACTTTATCAGCCGGTGGCACGCAACATGATTGTTTAAAGGTTATTTATGCGGATGAAGATAAATTATTTGTTCCGGTAGAGAATTTAGATGTTTTAACGAGATATGGTTCTGAAAATACAGCCATAGCCTTAGATAAGCTTGGCGGAGGCGCTTGGCAAGCTCGTAAGAGTCGCTTAAAGAAAAAATTATTAGAGATGGCAGAAAAATTAATAGCAATTGCAGCGGCTCGTCAAGCGCAACAAGTTCCGAAAATTCTTTTAACTCCTGGCTTATATAATGAATTTTGTGCTCGTTTTCCTTATGTTGAGACGGAAGATCAACAAAAAACAATTGCTGCCGTCACAGAAGATTTGTCTAAGGGACATCCGATGGATCGATTGGTTTGCGGCGATGTCGGATTTGGAAAAACAGAAGTTGCTTTGCGAGCAGCTTTTGCAGCAGCTATGGCGGGAGAACAGGTCGCAGTTGTTGTTCCAACGACATTATTAGCCAGGCAACATTATGATACATTTATTAAACGATTTTCAGGTTTTCCTTTAAAAATCGGTCGATTATCTCGTTTAGTTTCCACGAAAGAGAAAGCAGAAACACATAAGGGGTTAGAAGACGGGACAATAGATATTGTAATTGGGACACATGCTCTTTTGGCAAAGAACATGAAATTTAAGCGTTTAGGATTATTAATCGTTGATGAAGAACAACATTTTGGTGTTGCGCACAAAGAGCGATTAAAAGAGCTACGAACAGGAGTTCATGTTTTGACATTAACAGCAACACCGATACCAAGAACTTTACAAATGTCTTTAACCGGCGTTAGAGATTTAAGTATTATTGCAACGCCTCCGGTGGATAGATTGGCCGTTAGCACATTTGTATTACCGTTTGATAGTATTATTCTTCGAGATGCTATGATGAGAGAGCATTTACGAGGAGGACAGACATATTATGTTTGTCCCCGTATTTCAGATATGGCTCCGCTTTTAGAAAAGTTAAAAAAGATAGTTCCTGAGTTAAAAATTGTTGTTGCTCATGGGCAGATGACGCCGTTGCAGCTGGAAAATATTATGACAGATTTTGCAGAGGGAAAATATGATGTATTGTTAGCAACATCTATTATTGAATCGGGTATCGATTTGCCAAATGTGAATACAATGATTATTCATAAAGCGGATATGTTTGGCTTAGCTGCATTATATCAATTACGCGGCAGAGTAGGGCGTTCAAAAGTCAAAGCATATGCTTATTTAACGGTTATGGAGAATAAAAAGCTCACTAAAACAGCAGAAAAACGTCTTTCTGTCATGCAAAGTTTAGATAGTCTTGGTGCTGGTTTTACTTTGGCTAGTCATGATTTAGACATCCGTGGAGCAGGCAATCTTTTGGGACAGGAGCAGTCCGGTCATATTAAAGAGGTTGGTGTTGAGCTTTATCAAAAAATGTTGGAAGAAGCTGTTGCTTCTTTGAAAGCGGGGACAGATGTTTCTTCTGATGAAAAAGAACTTTGGTCTCCTCAAATTTCCTTGGGAATTTCTGTTCTTATCCCTGAAAAATATGTTTCAGATTTAGGTTTAAGAATGGAGCTCTATCATCGTTTGGCAAATATAGAAGATAACATTGAGTTAGATGAAATGCGATTAGAATTAAAAGATCGTTTTGGTGAAATTCCGGAGGAAGTTGAAAATTTATTTGATATTGTGAAAATTAAAATGCTTTGTCGTCGCGCTCATGTGGAGCGAGTTGAAGCCGGACCAAAAGGCATGACAGTTTCATTTTATGAAAATGTTTTTCCGAATCCGGCAGGTCTTGTCGGCTTTATCAACTCTCAAATGGGGTTAGCGAAATTAAAACCGGATAAATTAACAATTACTCGCATGTGGGACAGACCTGAAGATCGTTTAAATGGTGTAAAGAAAATCTTAGAGACTTTCGTTAGTTTAGCTGAAGAATAGTTTTTTGATTCTTTCCCTTATCTGTGTTAAAATAATGAAAAGGAGCAGATAATGAAAAAGTTTCAAAATTATCTCTTGTCTATGGTCGCTGGGAGTAGTCTTCTTTGTGGGGTAGACGCACAAGAAACTTCCTCATTATCTTTTTTGAAAGAAAAAGGTTTATTTTCTTTTCACCAAGTAGACTTGGGAAATCAGACTATTCCTTTAATGTCTGATCAGAGTTTCCAAGATAAATTAAATCATTTTAAACAAAATGTAACCGGAGCAAATGAAGCTGAAAAAAAACTTATTTGTTCAGCATTAGATACTTTGGCGGCTTCTTCGGAGGGACGTAATTTAATAGAAAGAGCAGAAGATGATCTGCAGTTCGGTTGGAGTGATGAAAAATCATATTTCGGAGCTTATTCTTATGCAGATAAAAAGATAGTTTTTTCTAGAGAAAATTATTCTAATGAGAAAAATAACTCTGATAGTTTGTTTTTTCAAAATATGGTTAAAACATTGGCCCATGAAATGCGTCACTCTGTTCAACAAAAAGAAGGAAGATCCAATAATCCATCTATTTCAGGTGTAGAAGGGTATGCTGATTTAGCTTCTAGAAAATTAATAGAAGTTGAAACAAGATTGTATGACACTATTCGAATGGATCAATTTTTTGCTGGAAAGGCCTTAACAGATAAAGAGGATGAATATGGTGATGTGAGATTTTATCGCTCTTTAAAAGAACAAGCAAAAAAAGACGCGACTTTAAAAGGGATTGATGAGCAAGATAGAGAAGCTTTTATCGAGCGTCAGGCAAGGACAAATTATGTAAAAGCTTTATGGGAAGCTCCTTTTAATGGTTATAGAGCTTTTAAAATAACAGATACTTTTGAAAAGTGGCATCGAGGTTATAATATTCAAGCACACAAGAACAGTTTTTTGGATTTTGTCGGATTACGAGATGTTAAAGCAGAAAATCAGCTTGTTCAAAAGTTTATTGATGAAATGGGTGTTGATTTGTCGACATCTTATTTTTTGGATAAGAAAAATATTTATGCCGGTTCTAGCCAAGATTTTTTTGAAGAGCATGAAAAGAGTGCTCAAGAGATGGTCTCTGTTTTTTGTCCGGCTTATGAACAAGCAAACCAATTGCAAACAGATAAAGGACGTATTTTAGCAAAAGCTCTTATTCAATCTTTCCAAGAGAATCAAACATTAGAAAATGCTGAAAAATATTTAACCCCTCTTTTATCCAAAATAAAAGAACAGGATCAGAATAATACAGTGGAGCTTTCTCAAGGTCTACCTAAGGGAAAAGATGAAGAAATGATAAACGCTCTTGTAAATAGTTATGAGATGCATGTTTTCATCGATGAATCAATTAAGGAATTAGATAAGCAACAAGGGAAAAATGCCTTGGAACGTTTTATGGATAAAATAAATCCTTTTCATTCTTCTCAAATAGACAAAGGGCTTGAACAATTAAATTTAGTTTATTTAGAAACGCAAAATAACTTGAAGGAGCAGGGTAGTCCTATATTGACTGCTGAAAATACTTTAAAGAAGACTTTATCAGAACATACACAAAGACAAGAAGTAAAAGAGGAAAATAAAAACAATGTCAGTTCTGATTTGGTTTTACGACAAGCTCTTTTGAATAAGATACAAAATCAATAAAAGTTATCCTCTTCTGCCAAAAAGTCGTTCAATATCTTTCAATTTCAATTCAATGTAAGTTGGTCGTCCATGAATGCATTGTCCTGAAGTTCCACAGGCCTCCATTTCTCTTAGTAAAGCATTCATTTCAGAAGCGGTTAATCTGCGACCGGCTCGAACAGAACCGTGGCAAGCCATACGAGCACAAATGGCTTGAACTTTATCGGTTAATGCTGTCGTATCACCGAATTCTGCTAAAGTATCTGACATATCTTTAATAAGTCCTTGGATGTCTGTTTCTCCGAGTATCGCCGGAATTTCTCGCACGATAACGGCATCTAGACCAAATGCGTCTATGATCAAACCGAATTTTTTTAATTCTGATGCGCGGCGCATTAAACGAGCCGTTGCTTCTTCTGTTAATGTAACGACTTCAGGAATGAGTAATAATTGTGTTTCAACATGGTCATTGATAGCTGCTTGAATTTTTTCATATGTTAGACGTTCATGAGCAGCATGCTGATCTGTAATAATGAGGCTATCTGGCGTTTGTGAAATAATATATGTTTCATGTATTTGTCCACGAGCGACGCCTAAAGGAGGATAATCTTCAATGGGAGGTTCTTGTTGTTCAAGATTGGGGGGAACAGAACCGGAGAAAGATTCATTCATATCAAAATTAAGAGGAGCTTGCCTTTGTCGTTGAGCTATTGTGTTAACGGATTGTGTCTTAGCTGTCCACGGCGTGCCTTTTGAAAAGTTACTTTTGGAAGAAGAATGATTTATAGGAAGAATGCCTGTTTCTGAGTGTCCTAAAGCGCCAATTCCTATGGTAGTCGCTGTTCGGTGGCCTGCTTCTGCTAAAGCATTTTTAAGCGAACCGACTATTAAACCACGAATGCTGGCGGCATCTTTAAAGCGGACTTCATATTTTGCTGGATGAACGTTAACATCGACTTCTCGTGGAGGTACTTTTAGGAACAAAGCTAAAACCGGATGACCTTCATGTCCAATCAATCCTTGATAAGCTCCTTTGACACAGCCGATAAGCATGCGGTCTTTAATCCATCTATTGTTGACGAACAAGTATTGTTCACTTGTTGTTGCTCGTGTATAAGTAGGTAAACTAATGAAACCGGTTAACTCAATGCCATCATGTTCAGCATTAACTTCAATCGCATTTTCTTTAAAGGAATGGCCAATCACCATGGAAACACGTTCAAAAAGTTTTGCAACTGCTGGATAAAATAAAATTTGTCGCTTTTCATCAGATAAGCGGAAAGACACCTGAGGATTAGCCATAGCTAAGCGATTAATCACTTCTTTTATGTAACCTGTTTCAGTTTGGGCGGCTTTTAAAAATTTTAATCGTGCCGGTTGAGCAAAGAAAAGGTCTTTCACTTCTACTTTTGTTCCTTGCGATAAGGCGGCAGGTTTTAAAGGTTGTTTATTCCCACCTTCAATAGAAATGCGCCAAGCCTCTTCCATAGATTGTGTGCGAGAGGTAATAATCAATCGCGCAACAGAGCCAATAGAAGGTAAAGCTTCGCCTCTGAAACCAAAAAAATGGATATTAAATAAATCATCATCCGGCAATTTAGAAGTTGCATGTCGTTCGACTGCAAGTTCTAATTCTTCTGGAGACATTCCTTTTCCGTCATCTAAAACGCTTAAATAGGCTTTTCCACCATCTCCCAACATAACATCAATATTATGAGCTCCTGCATCTATGGCATTTTCTAATAGCTCTTTTAAAGCAGAGGCAGGTCGTTCAATCACTTCACCAGCCGCAATTTGATTGATAAGCTGCGGAGAAAGAAGGCGGATGCTCATAAACGTTTTCCTTTGATGTAGTTAATAAGCGCATTTGTCGAACTGTCATGAACCGTTGTTTCAGAAGTATCAGATAATTCCGGTAATATTTTTTTTGCTAGGACTTTTCCCAACTCAACGCCCCATTGGTCAAAGCTATCGATTTGAAGGATAACTCCCATCACGAAAACTTTGTGTTCATACATGGCAATTAAACGGCCTAGATTTCGAGGGGTCATTTGATCAACAATAATGGTATTGGACGGGCGATTACCTGGGAAGGTTTTGAAGGGAACGAGATTCTCAGGCGTTCCTTCCGCTTGAACTTCTTGGGATGTTTTTCCGCGCATAAGCGCTTCAGATTGAGCTAAGACATTTGCTAATAAAATATTGTGATGTTCTCCGGTTTCATTGAACGAGAAAACAGGCGCTATAAAATCACAGGGTATCAAGTGAGTTCCTTGATGAATAAGCTGATAGAAAGAATGCTGTCCGTTAGTTCCGGGTTCACCGAAAAGAATCGGACCTGTCGAATAGGAAACGACTTGTCCGTCTTTATCAACTCGTTTACCATTGCTTTCCATGTCTAACTGCTGTAAGTAAGCAGGTAAGCGATGTAAATATTGGTCATAAGGTAAAACGGCATACGTTTCTGCTTGATAAAATACATGATACCAGATACCTAATAATCCCATGATAACCGGAATATTTTGTTGAATGGGAGTAGTCCGGAAATGCTCATCCATTTCGAAGGCTCCCTCTAATAATTCAACAAAATTTTCATAACCAATAGCCAACATAATAGAAAGTCCAATCGCACTCCACATAGAATAGCGACCGCCGACAAAACTCCAAAATTCAAACATATTATTTCGATCAATGCCGAAAGCTTCAACCTCTTGGACGTTTGTGGATAAAGCGACAAAATGATGGGGAACAGCATTTTCTCCTAAGGCTTCGACCAGCCAAGCTCGAGCCGTTTTGGCATTAACCATCGTTTCCATTGTTGTAAAAGTTTTTGAAGCGACAAGAAATAAAGTTGTTTCCGGATTGCATTTGCTCAAAGCTTCAACAATAGCTGTTCCATCGATATTGGAAACAAAATGAAAATTCAAAGCTTCTGTTTTGTATTTTTTTAAAGCTTCTACAGCCATTAATGGGCCCAAATCAGAACCACCGATACCAATGTTAACAATATCTGTAATCCTTTTTCCGGTAGCTCCTTTCCAATCTCCGGATCGTACATTGTCTGAAAAAAAGTGCATTTTTTCTAAAACGCGGTTGATTTCAGGCATTACATCGTTTCCGTCAACATAAATAGGGCGATTGCTGCGATTACGAAGAGCAATATGTAAAACAGCTCTATTTTCAGTAAAATTGATTTTTTCGCCGTTAAATAAAGCTTCTCTTTTTGTCGTAAGCTCACTTTCTTCGGCAAGAGCAGTCAAAAGATTTATCGTTTCGTCTGTTATGCGATTTTTAGAATAATCTAATCGGAAATCTTGAAGAGAGAGAGTATATTTTTGTGATCGTTGTGGATTATTATCAAACAAATCTCGCATTTGTAATGATTTTGTTTTTTCAAAATGAGCTTGCAGGTTCTTATAAGCTTTTAATTCTGTCAGTGTCATTATTTATCCTTTTCGTTTGTTTTATTTTCAGTCGCTTTTTTTTCTGGCAAAGGAGGTCTTAATTTATAATCGGGAGGCAATGTTAATGCTTTTTGTTTAACGACTTGAGTTTCATCAGGCGCACGATAGACTGTGTCTTTAGCCGTACAAGCACTTAAAACTACACAAAAGGTTGATATAAAAATCATCATATATTTTATCATTTATTTCTCCTTTGAAAAAATAGATTCGATAATAAGAATGGTAGCACCAATACAAATCATCGTGTCGGCGATATTGAATGAGGGCCAATGATAACCAAAAGCATGGAAATCTAAAAAATCGACAACGGCTCCAAATCGAATACGATCAATGATATTTCCGATAGCCCCACCTAAAATTAAAGCTAAAGCCGTTTTCAGCAAGATATTTTTTTCAATATAAAGCCAATAGGCAATGCCAATTGTAATTAAGCTGCCAATGCCAGTTAACACCCAAGGCATCCATTCTGCATCAGAAGAGAACATTGAAAAGCTGACACCTTTATTCATTACCAGGACAAGGTTGAAAAAAGGAAAGACGGGAAGAACAGCCGGAGGGGTAAAGTTAGACAATACAATAGCTTTTGTGAGTTGGTCAAAGATAACAATTAAAAGCGCAATGACATAAAACATCTTTTTCTCCTTTCCCTTTCTTATATAAGAAAGAATAAGAGTTGTAAAGGAGTTTACAAAAATTAAAGCAGATTTGCTCGGGTTCTCGGCAGAGTGATATGTTGCGCTAAAAAATAGCCGGTTAGAAATAGACCTGCTCGTAAGTCGTCTGAATTTGCTTCACAATCTTGCCATAGGAAGCGAGGCAAAATAAGAAGCTTATCACGGTAAGGAGCTCCTTTTTCTTGAGAGACGGCTTTGGCCGTTTTCGGAGAAACATAAGCAAGTGTCCGGCAATCTCCTCCACCTGCGCAATGTGTCAAATCAAGCCCAAAACCAAGGATTTTTAATAAAAGAGCTTCAAGACGAATATATGCCATCAACCAATTTTTATTTTCTAACTGATTCAAAAAATAACAAACTTGTTCGTAGAAATCAGGTAAAGGTTCTCGTTCCGGTAAACTTTCATCTAAAAGAGTGCATAACGAAGAAATAGCCGCAAGACGATGTTTGTCCTCCATGTAAGCTGCACTGAGCGCAGAGATTGTTTCGCAAGTGTAGTTTCCTAAATGTTCGCTTAGCCTTGCTCGCCATTTAGCTTCCACAAAACTACCAACAAGAGGTAAAGTTTTTATACGTAATAGTCCTAAATATCGTCCGTGTTGTTTGGTGAAAAGTGAAAGAATAACGCCGTTTTCTCCGTGGCGGCGGGCACCAAGAACAAGTCCGACATCTCTGAAATCAGGCATTAAAATCAAGTCCCCATTCTGTATAGCGTTCCGGATCATTAACCCAGTTTTCTTTAACTTTTACGAACAAGAAAAGATGAACAGGCTTTTCAAAAATTTGAGAAAGTTCAAATCGAGCTGCAGCACCTATTTTTTTTAACATCCTTCCTTTCGCACCAATAATAATGGCTTTTTGTCCTTCTCGTTCCACATAAATGGTTTGTTCAATGCGAATACCATTTTCTCTTTCCTCAAAAAGATTTGTCTCTACAGCGACAGAATATGGTAATTCCTGCTGTAAGTTGAGAAATAGTTTTTCTCGAGTGATTTCGGCAGCAAATAAACGATTGGGAAGATCTGATAAGTTGTCTTCAGGAAACATAAAAGGTCCTTTAGGCATATGATTTGCTAAATAAGTTAAGAGTTCTTTGACATTTTCTCCTGTTTTAGCACTAATAAGAAAAGTCTCATCAAAAATAGGGATATCTTTTAATTTTTGTATCAATGGTAGAAGTTTTTCTCGCGCAATTAAATCGATTTTGTTAATAACTAAAGTTGTTTGTCGTTTTTGTTTAACTAGTGTGTTGATGATACTTTGTGTTGTTTCGTCTAGTCCTTTTTGAGCATCAATTAACAGTAAACAAAGATCGGCATCTTCAGCTTCTGTCCAAGCTGTTGCAATCATCGCTCTGTCTAAACGGCGCCGAGGTTTGAAAATGCCAGGGACATCAACTAAAATAATTTCACTGTTATCATGGACAACAATTCCACGAACGCGAGATCGAGTCGTTTGAACTTTGGGTGAAACAATGGAAACTTTAGCGCCAACTAATAAGTTCACTAAAGTTGACTTTCCAACATTAGATGCTCCTAGTACCGCAACAAACCCACATTTCGTTTCATTCATTGATGTGTTCCTTTAGAAAAACAGCAGCTGCATCTTGTTCAGCTTGTCTTTTGGACGAACCTTGACCTTTGACGGGAGGGTAACCTTGCATGCAAACGTTCATAATAAAATGAGGAGCATGATCTGGACCTGTTTTTTCAATCACTTTATAAATCGGCAAAGGCAATTTGTGACGGTGGCCCCATTCTTGTAAAGCTGTTTTAGCATCTACCGGAGGATCAACTTTTCGAGCCAGTAAGTCAGCATAAAGAAAATGAACAAAGGTTTTTGCGGTTTCTAACCCTCCATCGACATAAAGTGCTCCGATAACAGCTTCCATAACATCAGCTAAAATGGAATTGTTCTCTTTTAATTCATTTTCATGTGTAATTATATTTTCAGATAAAGAAATTTGACGAGCTAAAGAAGCTAAAGTCTCTTCTCGAACTAAGGCAGTAAAGCGTTTTGCAATGTCTCCTTCATCCTCACTACGATGAACTTGTAATAAAGCATCAGCAATAATTAAGCCCAAGACACGATCTCCTAAAAATTCTAATCGTTCATACGAAGCTGATTTTCCGCCATGAGCTAAGGTGAGGGCATTTTTTAGTAATTTTTTATTTTTAAAAGTATATCCGATTTTTTCTTGAATGTTTCGCATTAGTGGATTCCTTTAAAGAGGCGCTCCGTTCGAATGGATTTTCCCCAATTCCAAAAAGCTAGGAACGGAGCGTATCCGTTGTTCGAATAAAAAATAAATTGTGCTTTACCCATCAAATTTTGTTTAGGAACGAAACCAATATCGTCCCAGCGAGAGTCTTTTGAATTATCTCGATTATCTCCCATCATAAAAAAGTGTTCTTCTGGAACAATAAAAGGGAGGGTATTATCTTGTGGCTGATCATCTGAAATTTCCATAATTTCATGAATGACACCATTTGGTAGCTCTTCATCATAGACGGTATAAGAAATATCGCCATAAAAAGTTTTTTCAACATGGGGTCTTTTAAATGTCCTTTTGACAGGTTTTCCATTGATATGAAGAAGACCATTTATAACTTGTATTGTATCTCCGGGCAATCCAATCACACGTTTAATGTAATCCGTTTTATTATCTGCGGGTGTTTTAAATACAACGACATCACCTCGTTCTGGTTGGGTGTAAAAAATTCGTTCAGGAATTAAAGGAAGGCCGAAAGGAAGAGAATATCTTGAGTAGCCATAAGAATATTTTGAGACGAACAAATAATCACCAACCAACAAAGAAGGGATCATTGAGCCGGAAGGAATATTAAAAGGTTCGGCGATAAAAGAGCGTATGCCAAGAGCAATAAGTGCAGCCCAAAATAAAGCTTTCAGATTATCTTTAAACCATGTTATCCAAGTTTTGTGTTCTTTTTGCATTGTTAAATCATTCTTTTTTTGTTATAAGAGAACAACATCATAAACACTTTTAAAAAGAATATCAATAGGAAGATCAAATGTTAAGTTTTAATGTTAAAAAGACAGATGGAGCCGCTCGGCGAGGAGAACTTTTAACAGCTCATGGTTCCGTTCAAACGCCTGCATTTATGCCGGTTGGAACAGCGGCGACTGTTAAGGCGATGATGCCAGAATCAGTTGCTTCAACAGGAGCTGAAATTATTTTGGGTAACACCTATCATTTAATGCTGAGACCGGGAGCAGAACGAATCGCTAAATTAGGAGGATTGCATTCTTTTATGAATTGGTATCGTCCTATTTTAACTGACTCAGGTGGATTTCAGGTGATGAGTTTATCTAAATTGCGTAAATTGACAGAGGAGGGTGTTTCTTTTCAATCTCACGTAGATGGTTCAAAGCATATGTTGACACCGGAGCGTTCAATTGAGATCCAATATTTATTAGATTCCAATATTACAATGGCTTTTGATGAATGTATGCCGTATCCTTCAGAGAAAAAAGATGTTCAGAAATCAATGGAACGTTCTATGCGTTGGGCCAAGCGTTCTCGTGAGGCTTTTCGAGATCGCCCCGGTTATGGCATTTTTGGGATCGTCCAGGGAGGTGTTTTTCCAGATTTACGCCAAAAATCTTGCGAGGCTTTAACTCAGATTGGATTTGATGGTTATGCTATTGGGGGGCTTGCCGTCGGAGAAGGACAAGAAATTATGTTTCAAACAATTGAAGCGACTGTTTGCCATCTACCGGAAGCGTATCCTCGTTATTTAATGGGTGTCGGGCGTCCTTCTGATATTGTGGGAGCTGTGGCTAGAGGTGTTGACATGTTTGATTGCGTTATGCCAACTCGTTCAGGAAGAACAGCACTTGCATTTACTCGTGAAGGAACCGTTAATCTGAGAAACGCAATGCATCAGGAAGATTTAGCTCCTTTGGATAAAGATTGTTCTTGTCCGGCTTGTACAAATTATAGTAGAGCTTATTTGCATCATTTGTTCAGAACGGGAGAAATTTTAGGTGCTATGCTCTTAACTTGGCATAATGTTCAATATTATCAGGACTTAATGAAAGGAATCAGAAAAGCAATAGAAGAAAAGCGTTATTATGATTTTGCAAATGATTTCTTTGAAAGTTTAAAGACAATGAAAAGGCCTCTTTAATGAAAAAAGAAACGTCGGAACGTCGAGAAAATGGATTAAATTTATTGAGTACTGATTTAAAAAGTATGGCACGAACACTGCTGGGCAAGAGAGGCTTTTCCAGTGTTGATTTATTGACTTGCTGGGAAGATATTGTCGGGTCTCAAATGGCCGTGGGAATTCGTCCAGATAAAATAACTTACCCTCGAGGGAAAAGGACAGAAGGGGTTTTGCATGTAAAAGTTTTAGGCGGCGCTTTTGCTGTTATGATTGAACATCAGAAAAAAAAATTACTGGAAAAAATAAATGTTTTTTTAGGTTATACAGCTATCGGTGACATCAAAATCGTCCAAGGTAATCCGCTTGAAAAAAAGGTTTTAAAAACTGAAGAAATAAAAAGGGTATTAACAACGGAAGAGAAGAAAAATTTGAAATTAAAAGTAGAAGGAATTGAAGATCCAGAGTTAAAAGAGGCGGTTTATCGTTTGGGAGAAACAATTTTCTTGAAATAAGCTTGCCTTTAAAAAAAGAACTGTTTACAATGAAAAAATAAAATAAAAGAAAGGGATAAAAAACATGAAAATGATTTGGTTGATTTTGCTTGGAGGTTTATTAGCATTCGGTTTTATTTATCATATGAATAAGGTTGCCCCCGAGCCTATGCCGGGTTTGCCAGGAGCTCAGCAAAATGAGACAAGTCCTGCTCCTTCAGCAGATAAATTTGAACCTTTAATTTTAGATTCTAAAGCAAATATTCCTTCTTTTTCATTGATTAGTTCAGCATATGCCGAGGAAGTTTCTGTTATTGATAAAACGGAACCAAGAAAAATGGGGAAGGATACAGCACCTGTTAAAATGTATATTTTTTCTTCATTAACTTGTTCTCATTGTAAGGACTTTCATACGCAAGCAATTCCTAGTTTAAAAAAAGATTTTGTTGATACAGGGAAAGCTCAAATTATTTATGTGGATTTGCCTTTTGATCGTCGCGCTTTATCGGGTGCTATGTTGGCAAGATGTGTCCGTCCGGAAAACTATTTCCCTTTTTTAGAAGTATTGTTTGAAAATCAAGATAACTGGGCTTTTCAAGCGAATGCACAAGATATTATAATGGGCTATGCGGCTTTAGAAGGAATGACTAAGGGGGATGTTAAAGCCTGTTTGGCTGATACAGATCTATTGCAAAAAATTGTGTCAGACAGAGATGCGTATATGAAGAAATATAATATTCAAGGGACGCCAACAACGGTTATTGTTAAAGGAACACAAACAGAATCTGTGAGTGGCGCAGATGAAGGAGCAATTCGTTCAGTTTTGAAACGGTTGATTTAGACAGATTATGAACGAGGAGAAAACACAAATAGCAGAAATAAAAGTGCAAATAGAAGCGCTTAAAGGAAAGTTATCTTCCTCGAAAAAAAAGTCGATAGAAACATCCGGTTTGAACTTGTCTATTATGATTATTTCTGATTTGGCCGGCGGTTTGCTCGTCGGAGCAGGAATAGGGTATATGTTGTATGCTTTATTTGATGCTCATTTAGTTGTCTTGGCTCTATTTGTTTTGTTCGGAGGGTTTGCAGGTTTATTAAATGTCTATAAATCTATCTCACATTTGGAAAAGGAAAAACATCAATGAGTATGCATAATCCTTTGGAACAATTTGAAATTGATGTGTATGTTCCCATGCATATTGGTTCATTTGATATTTCTTTAACAAATGCCAGTATAACAATGATGGGTGCTGTTTTATTAGCAATTATTTTAATATGGGGGCTGACAAGAAAATTAAAAATTATTCCTCATCCAGCTCAGTCACTGGTTGAAAGTTTATATTACTTTGTTCAAAATATGGTAGAAAGTACGATTGGACATAAAGGTCTTTCGGTCGTTCCTTTTATTTTTAGCTTATTTCTTTTTATTTTATTTGGTAATTTATTAGGTTTATTTCCTTATATGTTTACTTTTACAAGTCATTTATCAATCGTAGGCGCAATTGCATTTCTTGCACTTATAATTTCGATGATTTTAGGGGTTTATCATAAGGGATTTTCTTGGTTTCATGTTTTCTTCCCAAAAGGTGTTCCTTGGTTGATAGCACCCATTATGATACCCATTGAAATTATCTCGTTTTTATCTAAACCGTTTAGTTTGACACTTCGACTAGTTATGAATATGACGGTCGGGCATATTATGTTAGAAGTTGTGGCAGGTTTTGTATTTGCACTAGGATTGGCAGGTTTTGTTCCTTTATTATTTACAGCTATTTTAATTTTGTTTGAATTATTTATTGGGGTATTACAAGCCTACATTTATAGTATTCTGAGTTGTATTTATTTAAGTGAAGCTTTTGAAGGTGAGAATGATTAGTAAAAGGAGTAAAAAATGGAAGCAGAATCAATGAAATATATTGCAGATGCTGCAAAGTATCTATCTATTGGTATTTGTAGTTTAGTCATGATTGCGGTAGCTAAGTGGTTAGCAGAGATTTGGATTACAATTATTAATACCGTTAGTCGTAACCCAAGTGTAAAAAATGATGTGACATTGTTCGCCTATATTGGTGCAGGTATGACGGAAGCAATTGCTTTATATGCTTTGGTTTTAGCATTTATAATGTTGTTTTCATAAAAGGATTTTTGAATGCCACAGTTTGATATCGCTTGGTTTCCTAGTCAGATTTTTTGGTTGTTGATAAGTTTTCTTATTTTGTACACAGCCATGCGATATTTTCTATTGCCTCCTTTGCAGGAGATTATTCAAAAACGAGAGCAAAAAATTCAGTCTATTTTGCGTCAAGCGGATAAATTGAATGCTGAAGCAGATAAGATTATGCAATCTTATCAATCTTATATTAATGAAGCGACAGCCTATTCAGCACAAATTGTCCAGACGGCTCATAATGATATCTCTTCTGCTTATTCAGCTCAAGAAAACATTCTTAGTCAACGTTTACAATCGGATTCGGCTGTGGCGGAAAAGGAAGTTAGACAGCAACGAGCTTCAGTTTTAAAAGAGCTTGGATCTATTACGACTCAATTTATTCAGATTCTTATGAATTCTGTTTATGGTCTTAAGCCTAAGAAAAGGTCATTAGAAAAAACAGTTTCAAGCTCTATAAAGGAACAACAAAAATGGAAGAGATAATGGCTTTTTTGGATGATCCTGAATTATGGAAGGGAGTCGCTTTTATCTGTTCAATTATTTTGATAGGAGCGCCGATTTATCGTTTTGTTTTAAAGAAGATGCAAGAACGAAGTGAACGAATTAGAGCACATATGGAAGAGGCATTAAAACTTCGTCGAGAGGCGCTTCAAATGTTAAGAGACGCAAAGCATAAAGAATTTTATCAAGCATTGGATAAAAAGGAAATTGTTCAGAAAGCAATAAAAGAGGCACGGTTGTTAAAAAAAGAAGCACAAGAAGATTTACAAAAGCGTCAGGATTTAAAGCAGTCAGAAATTTTAGAGAGAATTCGTTTAATTCGTGAAAGTGGCTTGCGGGAACTAAAGGAAGAGGTTATTAATATAGCCGTTCAGACGACAATGGAAGTTATACAAAAAGATAAAAGTTTAATTGAAAATAAAGTTTTTTTTGATAAAGCATTAAACGAGGTTGGGGAAGTTTTGACCCAGAAAGAAGAACAAGAAAAAATATTGAGGTATTCAAATGGCAGCAATTTCAGTTAATCCTGGCGATATTTTTGTTAAGAATGATAGAGTTATTTCTCGTTTTGTCGTAGACCGGTTATTAACTTATACAGATATTCCGGCACATGTTCGTTTAATTGAGCAGGGAGGGAACGAGCGGACGGTAACAGTGGCTCTTCAGACATTACTGGATGAGAAATATTGGTTGCCTGAGAAGAAAAGTTGAGTTTTTATTCAAGGAATAGCCAGATTTATTGATCTCTTTAGTAATGACAATTATATATTGTCACATTAAATTCTTCATCCTTAGTAGTAATAATTGTGCTTTTATAGAAATGCTTGAAGTTCGGAAAAAGAAGAGGTTGTTCGCAACTATCAAGTTCCACTGCACAAAGTGCCCGAGATTTATGTTGCTTAATTTTAATATTATCTAAGCTTCTTTTATTTATTAACTAAAACGAGTTATGTATGATTAAGGGTTTGACGCCGGCGAATATTCGTTTATTAAAAGCTTATGCGAAAAATGGTTGTAATGGGAATCTTGTTGAAGTGATGGTTTGCTCCGGAGGGTGCTCCTGTGGTTAAGGGACATCTCCGGGACATGTCAATTAAGCTCTGAAAAAAGTCAAAAAAGATTTGTTATAAAAGCCCAGATTTAAAAGAGGAACTTAAAAAGTAATTTATAACAGGACATATAAAAAAGCGGTTTTATTCTTGGAGAAATAAGCTTTTTTAACAAAGCATAATACACACAACTTCCCGTACGCCAATAATAAGCTCATTAAAATTTTCTTATGATAGTAATTTATGCCCCAGAAAGTACCATGCAATCATCAGG
The DNA here is from genome assembly GCA_949282845.1 of uncultured Alphaproteobacteria bacterium. Classification (GTDB taxonomy): domain Bacteria; phylum Pseudomonadota; class Alphaproteobacteria; order CAAHEQ01; family UBA3637; genus CALXXX01. The sequence goes on from CASDQF010000007.1 coordinate 28,693, forward strand.
GCCGTATCTTCTACAATATCCGCTGTATGAATAATGACATTCAGAACACACGCCTCCGCAACAACATTGATAATCAGCCTCTGATGTAAAAGTTTCAAGATTTTCTTCATTTGGATTTAAACAATAATATTTATCATCTATACCAACTATGTCATTTGTCCCAGATCTAGTAATATGACGATGGTACACTCTCTTCCAAGAGGTGCCGGGAAAGTATCGCTCACAAAATGTATTTCCTCCACAAACATAATTATACTCTGTTGTATCCGCCGTACAACCTTGTGAAAAAACGGATAGTTCAATATTACCGATTGGACAACACACTTGACTTTCCGTTGGATCATTGGAACAACAAAATGTACCTGTTGAAGAGGAAGAAGAGTAATAGCTTTTAGAGCCAATAGTGATATAAGCTCCAAAACCTGAAACAACTCCAGGATTTCCTCCTCTAACACCATAATATGTCCCATAATAAGGGCTTTGGTAATCTTCAGGGCAGCAAGCATAGACACCATCTAAACCATCAACTTCTTTGGGGTTGCTGCAGCATTGTACAGAAGAACCATCCCAGTAAGGTTTTTGTCCTTC
>CASDQF010000008.1 GCA_949282845.1 uncultured Alphaproteobacteria bacterium
ATACATGTGATTTAGTTGTTTCAGAGATACCGGTTGGTCAAGAAGCGTGTTACGAGAGTGTTCCAGAAGGAGAAGAGATATGTGGAGAGGTCTGTTCTGGAGGGTATAAGAAGAAAGCGTGTCCGAGTGGGGATCATTGTCCGGTAGGAGAACGAGAGATAGGAGAAGATGAATGTGGTTGTCCGATATGTGAGCCGTGTGCAGAGGATGAATTTTCTTGTGGGACGGAATGTTGTAATGCTGCCAGCGAAACTTGTTGTGGAGGGAGTATTTGTTGTCCGGTAGGGCGTGCCTGTTGTGAAGGGGTATGTTGTGGAGAAGGAGAGAGTTGTGGAAATAATGGTACTTGTTGTCCTCCTTGTGAATTGACATGTTTAGGACAAGGCTTAGAATTAGACGCTTGTGGATGTCCGACTGTTTGCGGTTGCGATGATGAAAAACAATGTAGTGCAAATGAAATATGTGATGAAGGAAAATGTTCACCATGGGAGTGTGATACAAACGAAGATTGCCCTGATGGAGAAGAATGTAGAAATCATAAATGTTTGATTATGCTCTGTCCTGATGGAGCCAATACAAGTTATGTTTGTTGTAAAGCAACAGATATAGAAAATTGTGAAGTTTGGCCAGAAGATCATATTTGGGTTGGTGATATCTTAGGTCCAGGGCTTTGTTGTTGCACTGAAGATGACAATGTTGACTGTTGTGAATTTGTAGGCGGTGTTTACCATGATAACCATTGTTGTTCAACAGATCTTCCTTATTGGTCTGACGAAGAAAAAAAATGTGTAGAATGTTTAATTGATCAGCATTGTCAAGAACGGAAGGATGGGAAAATAAGGTGTAATCAAGAAACAAAAATATGTGAATGTCCGGAAGATACACCTCATTTTGCAGATGGGCAGTGTGTGGAGTGTTTAGAAGATGCACATTGTTTAGAGCGGACAGATGGGAAAAAAGTATGTGATTTAGGGACATATACTTGTGGATGTCCTGAGGATACACCTCATTTTGCAGATGGGCAGTGTGTGGAATGTTTGAATGATGCGCATTGCTTAGGGAATACAGATGGAAGAACAATTTGCGATACAGATACACATACTTGTATTTCTGGTTGTATTTCTTTAGGAGAAACATGTGAAAAAGACAATGGAGAAGGTGGCCTTTGTGCTAAGGAGAGCGCTTCTTCTTCTTCTACACTTGTTTGTTGTTCACAAGACCTTATTGATATAAATGATGTCTGTTGTTCAAGTGTTGATAAAATGGTTGTGAGATTTAGTAGCATCGGATGTCCATATCCTCCACCAAATCAATATGGAGAATGTTGCGATGATGGTAAAGTTTATCATCCTAAAACAGCTACAAGTGGTTGCTGTCGTTCTCCTTATGTTTGGATGTCGTCTGGTTCTCCTTCTTTTTATCCCTCTGAATACTGTGATATTCCTCTTCCAGATGAGTATTCGATGAAAACATGTTGTTGTCCTGGTCTAAATTATATTTGTTCTGAAACTGGAGATTGTCTCAAAATAGATGAAGGGGATGATATCGGAGAATGTACAGAAATATGTACCAGGACTGATAAGTTGTATAAAATTTGTTGTAAAGGGGGAACGCCGACACAAACAGCAGGTGGATGGTATAGCTGTCCAGGATGTGAATGTACGGAAGCTTTATTGCCGGAAACTTGCTCCTTTGGTGGTTAAAAGGTGTTTTATCTTGCTATCTATCGTAAGGGAGACTCTCAATGAAAAGTTTTATTTTCAAAAATAAAATTTTCTGGAAGTGTTTTTTAGGACAAACTAGTTTCTAGTTTTGTTCAGATAATTAAAACTTTGTTCTTGTGTGTTTTAAGGTAAACTTTCTATTTTTCAACAGATTTTTTTGAAATTAATGTAGAATAAATAGTAGCTTGTTGGTTGTCTTTTTTATCATAAGTAGAACAAGAGTTTTCTTTTAATAGTTGTAAAATCTTAGGATCTTGAGGCATATATTGGCCTGTTTTTAAATCTAATCTATTTTGGTAAAGATGCATTGCTTGTTCAGAAGAACGAGCACCTCCATTGATTAACGCTTTTATTGTATGTTTGTCTCCATAACGAGCCGCATGCATTAAAAGAGAAGTGCCATTAACGTCCGTTTCATTCACATCAGCTCCTTTTTTTATAAGAGCTTCAACAATCGATGTTAGTTCAGGTTTACCATGTGCCGCAATAATAGCTAAGTACAAAGGTGATTGGTTCATATGATTTTTTTTATTAGCTTGTGCGCCAACATTCAACAATGTTTCAACAAGCTGTGATTTTCCATTCAACACTGCTGCTGTCAGGAGTGTTTGTCCCCACCCATTCTTAATGTCATTTAGTCCGGGAGCTGTTAGATGTTCTTTTTCAATATGGTCTATAGGAATATTTTTCACGCCGTGATCTGTAAGTATTTGATATTGCCATTGATCTAAAGGAGATGTCGGTTGATTGAAGAAATCAATTCCATCAAAAGATTGAACTAGTTTTGTTTTTTCGGATTGTTTTTCCGCCGCCTGACCTGTTTGTGTTTCTAAAGAAAGGGCTGCAGTTCCAATTAGAATCGTTTTTTTTAATACATCTTTTAAGGACATATTTCCCTCCTTCTCATAGTATAACACAAATAAAAGTATTTTCAAATTTTATGAAAAAACTAAAAGAGGAGATGAAACTAAATATGGATTTTTATTTGATATGAAAAAAGAAGGAGAAGTTTTTTCTTTGATGTCAAGTTCTATAAAAATCAGGGGTTGATAGGTTTTACGGATGTTGTCAGTCGATTTTTTTTCTTAAAAAACATATTGTCCTACAGCAAATATGTACAATAGAACTACTTTAGCTTTTATCTAAGTGAGGATATTTGAGCAATAGAATATTTTCTATTCATTTTAATAGAAAACAAAGCTTGAAAAAGTATAATAAAAAACATACAATTATTACATTGTACATTATTTTTAAAGGATATTTTTTATGTTACTTGATAAGAAAAAATTATTAGAGTTAAAAAAAGATGTAAAAACAACAGGTTCTGGTTTAGTGGCCTTATTTTATGAGGATAAACCGTTTCGAGTGGATGCTGTTAACGGTGACGGAAAAACAGTTACGATGATGGCGGGTTATCATAAAGAAGATATTTTTTTGCTGAAGCGTTTTTTAGAGTTGGGAGCTCCGCTTAATCAACCGGATAAAGTATGGCAATATACGCCTTTAATGCATGCGTTGGCTTTCCGTGGTTCTGCTGAAAGTAATCAAGCTTTATTAGCTGCTGGCGCAGATATTACACCTCAAGGTATAGATGGCAATACGGCATTACATTTAGCGATTCAACGTGGAGATAATCATCTTATGTATGCTCTATTGAAAAGAGTTGTTTCACATCCACAAAAAATGAGTTTATTAAACCAGAAAAATAAAGAGGGTTTTTCTGTCTTGATGATGGCTATTTTTTATAATAGAGCTTCTTTTGCAAGGAATTTAGCAAAAGTAGGAGCTATTATTCCTCATCGTTTGTTCGGAAATGTCGATTGGTTACAAAAAGCGAGTATTTCTTCTATTAAATTGTATGCGGAAATAATGAATGAGCAAGAAAAGCGTGTTATAACGGAACATAACTTTTCTTTACCGATTATAACACAAGTAAAGGAAAGAAAGTACGCTTAAGAAGATATCTCCATTAACGCGGCAGCTTTTTTTGTTATGCGTTTAGTTATAGAAGCATCCATTTTTGCATGAGGCATAAAGTGGCGTTTGAAAGCAATAATATTGGTTTCTTTTCCATAATTCATCGGGTATCCGATTGCGGATAGAATTTTTTCTATTGGCAGTTTTAAAAGCGTCTCTTTTTTGGGCGACGTTCTATCTGTCCATAAGCCGATACCGGCTTTACCAAAAGTTCTCCAAGGGAAAAAAAGTCCTGGATCTCTTCGCCTATTCGGAGCAATATCAGAATGTGCCAGGACATTTTTAGGGTGAATTTTATACTTTGTCATCAGAAAACGGCATAGCTTTAAGCCAGCATTAATTTGTCTTTTTGTAAATCTTTGTAATTCGCCGCTTTTGTTTGAACATTGAAATTCTATGCCAATTGATGCATCGTTTAAAGAATTATACCCTGTCTTACGGCAATAATTATTCCAATTTGATAAACCAGCATGAAAGGCCTTTTTTTCATCAGGAACTAGTTGATAAACTGTTCCGTCTCTATCAATTACATAATGAGCACTGACACGTTTTGGCTTTTGACTGTGGACTAGAAAAGAAAAGGTATGTTCTAAATTTCTGGTTGATGTAGCATGTATAATTAGATAAGAGATTTTATCTTTTCTTTCTTCAAAATTAGGAGAAGGATATTGAATAATTTTTATCATTTTAAAACCGTTCGAAGATAACTGTGACACAAAGCAACAGCCAAAGCATCAGAAGCATCCGGTGGAATATGCTCAGGCAATGTCGGAAGCATACGTCGAACCATCATATCTACTTGATTTTTGTCGGCATGACCAACACCAACAACCATTTTTTTGATTTGATTAGGTGTGTATTCGGCGACAGAAATACCATGCTCCGCAGGAGCTAGAATAATAGCTCCTCTGGCTTGGCCTAATTTTAGTGTTGAAGTTGGGTTAACGTTCACAAAAGTTTCTTCTATTGCTGCTTCATCAGGTTGAAAATCTAAGATAACTTTTGTTATGGCCATATGAATTTCAGCCAAGCGTTCTGCTAAAGTTAAAGAAGTATCGGCATTGATAACTCCGGCTGCGATAAAAGAGACTTTTGGACCGTTTTTTTCAATCAGTCCCCATCCGGTATGACGCAGTCCGGGGTCAAGGCCTAAAATACGCATTAATCTAGCTTTTCCATAATATCTTCTGGAATATCGGCATTTGTTGTGACACGTTGCACATCATCGTCTTCTTCTAAAGCCGCGATGAAATCCATCAGTTTTTGTGCTGTTTCTAAATCTTCGATTGGCGTTTGAGCGAGAACTTTCCAATCTAAACGGCAAACTGTCGGATCTCCAAATTTTTTCTCAAGAGCTGCACGGACCGCAAATAAATCATCCGGATTGCAATAGATTGTATGTGTTTCATTGTCTGTTTCAACATCATTAGCACCTGCATCAATAACTGCTTCAAACATTGTATCATTATCGGCTACTGCTAAAGGATATTCAATCATACCGACCCGTTCAAAGTTGAAAGAAACAGAGCCTGTTTCTCCCATATTTCCGCCTTTTTTAGAAAAAAGAGAGCGAAGGTTTGGAGCCGTGCGTGCACGATTATCAGTTAATGCTTCGACAATAATAGCTACATTACCGGGACCAAATCCTTCATATCTTACTTCTTCATAAATAGTGCTATCTTCTCCAGGCGAGCCTTTTTTAATGGCACGTTCAATATTGTCTTTTGGCATGTTTTCTGCTCGGGCTGCCAAAATAGCCGAGCGCAACCGTGGATTGGATGCTGGATCCGGTAATCCGGATTTCGCAGCAACCGTAATTTCTCGAGCAAGTTTTGAGAAAATTTTTGCGCGCATTTGATCTTGAGCACCTTTTCGATGCATAATATTTTTAAATTGTGAATGACCTGACATAATCTTTTTCCTTTCGTTTATTTATTTGTCGGAATGTATCATAGCTTTCCTTTTTTTTCAAGAGGGAAGACAAAGATTTTCTGAAAGGAATATTTAGTCTGTTTCAGCTAGGTGTGCTCCTATTCGAACAGATCGAATATTGGTGCAAAGTCCTGTGTTATCATTCGTTTCTAAAAAAACAGCACATAAAGTTCCTTTTTCTTCTGCCGGCTGAAGTCTCTGTCGTGTGTTATGCGTAAAACGAGGTAAAGCTGTCTCAACTTTCATGCCGATAACAGAATAATAATCACCACACATACCAACATCTGTTATGTATCCAGTTCCTTTCGGTAAAATCATAGCATCTGCTGTCGGAATATGTGTATGTGTCCCGGCGACAAGTGAAACGCGTCCATCACAAAAAAAGCCCATACTCATTTTTTCAGAGGTTGCTTCTCCATGCATGTCAACTAAAATGGCTTGGACATCTTTCCCGAGGACATATTTCTCTAAAAAAGAATTAATACAGGTAAAAGGATCCTCTGTGGGACGCATAAATAATTGTCCTAACAGTTGAACAATGGCAATTTTTCGTCCGTCTGATAATTCAAAAATTCCAAATCCATGACCGATTGTTTCTTTGGGATAGTTTAAGGGGCGAATTAATCTTTCTTCGTTTTCTAAAGTTGTAAAGATATCTTTTTTATCGAAAGTGTGATTTCCCATCGTAATAACGTCAACACCTTTTTGGCGGAAGAGGGAAAACATTTTTGGCGTTAGACCAAAACCATGAGCCGCATTTTCTCCATTGACGACAAGAAAGTCCCAATTCAATTTTTCTTTTAAGTAGGGTAAATAAGTAAAAATAGCTTCTCGTCCTGCACGACCGACGACATCTCCACAAAATAATATCTTCATTGTTTTATCCTTTTTCAGACAGGATAAAAGAAAGAGAAGAATTTATCAAGAGAAAATCCATTTTTAAGGCTGGAGTAGCCTTCTTGGCCGTCGGCGACCCAGTCCAGGTCGCATCTCAATAGTGAGTGATGGTCGTTAAGTTTCCTTCGTGCCATCCCCTTTCTGTGTTCATAGACCCTCGGATTCAAGATGCCTAACGAACCAGAAAGCCCGACTCCATAATTTTATCTTACGACTTTTTTAAAATTTCTGCAAGTTCAGAAATGCGTATTGCTAAATTATCAATAAAAACAGGGACTTTTTCATCAATTTTCGATTCGCTTTGTGCAGTCGAAGAAGAGTTTTCTTTTATTGAAAAAAGTTCCTGAGCTACTAAGATACTGACCATGGCGAGCAATTGTCCTTCCGGAATAAAACCGATAGAAGAGGTTAATTTATCAGCTTTTTCATTTAAAAAATTTGCTAAAGTTAAGATATGGTTTTCTTGTCCATCAGCACAAGCGATTTTGTAAGGTCTTCCAGCAATTTTAAACGTGACAACAGCCATTTTTATTCCTCTTTGACTTGGGCGATAGCTTTATCTATTCTTTCGTAAGCTGTTACAATAGCTGTATGTAAACTTTCGATTTTTTCTCTATTTTCGTTTTTTTGCCTTGTAGCAATAACAACAGCTTCTTCCAGCTTTTTTAAAGAAGAATGTAAATTATCAAGTGCTGTCTTCAGTTTTTCCATAGTTGTTCCTTTTTTTATAGGATAAAAGAAACATTTTTTTTTTCAAGAAGTATTTTTATAAAGAAACTCCTTGACAGTTTGATGAAAATATGATTACATACGCTCAGCTTTCCGAAGTTGGGCAGGTGATGATGACCTTTGCTTACGGCTTTGATAGAAAGTCTCCGACCAGTCAGGGAGTCTGAATAGCGAGTCGGAATGGGTGCTTTGAATTGCTCGAAATGGGTCGTTCAAAGATTTTTTTAATATTTAAGAT
>CASDQF010000009.1 GCA_949282845.1 uncultured Alphaproteobacteria bacterium
CTTTTATTTTGAGAAGGTCTGTACGACGAATGCGGACTGTAACAATAAGTGTCAAGAATGTTATCAAGGTCGTTGTAAAGCAAATTATGATTTGCCGGGATGCGGAGAAGACGGGGATCCGGAAGGGACAACCTGTCCAACGGCCCCGGTATGTGGTGAGTGTGATATAAAGATTTATGATGAAGACGGTTGCCATATAGGTTGTCAAACGACGAGTTGTTGTCCTGCGCCTGAGTGTGGACCTAATGATGTGTTTGATGAGGACAGCTGTAGTTGTGTTTCAGGGGAAGAACCAACTCCTGGTCCAGGTTCTGGCATTTGTAACCCACCCTGTGATGAATGTCATGTTTGTGATGAAGCGACAGGTCAATGTATTATGAAGCCGTGTGAGATAGAGAGTTGTCCAGAAGGACAAGAAGCAAGCGGTTATGATGACTGTGGATGTATAGAAGGCTGTGTAGAGAAGTGTCCAGATTTAGTTTGTAATGAGGAATGCACTATACCGAACTATGAGACCTGCAGTTGCGATGTAGACCCGGACTGTTGTCCTGAAGCGCGTCAATGTGGAGAGAGTTGTTGTGCGGAAGAAGGAGAAGTCTGCTGTGGAGAGACTTGCTGTTCGACAAATCAAGTATGTTGCAATGATGTCTGTTGTAATGAAGGGCAGATCTGTGGAGAAGACGGGACTTGTGTATGTCCTGAGGAACCGACGGAATGTGGTCCATGTGAAGAGTTAGTTGTTAATCCCGAGAGTGGCTGTAAGGAATGTCAGGTAATTGAAGGTCAAGAAGTTTGCGGAACATTATGTTGTGACAGTGAGACAGAGACTTGTACGGACAATGGGTCAGTATGTTGTTTAAAGGAGAATGTTTGTGGGGACACATGTTGTCCGACGGGTGTTGCATGTAATGAAGAGAAAGGTGTCTGCGGTTGTGCAGATGATAGTGACTGCTGTCCAGAGAACCCGTGTATGCACTGTGTGTTGAATGAAGAATTAGGTGTTAAAGAGTGTAAGATGGAGGGGAGCTTATATGAGACGGGGAGTGGTGGCTTAGCGTGTTGTTTACCGCCGAACCGTTCATATTATGGAGAGTTCAAGCCAGGCGGATGTGATGATGTTTGCTTTGAGGAACATCCGAATGAAAAGACGCTATGCGGACAGACCTATGGTGTCGGGAACAGCTGTTGTGCGTCGGAGTTATCGGAAGAGACGCCGAGTGTAAGCTTATGTGGGAGTTATTGTGTTTCTGGTAGTTTAGGGATGCCGGCGATATCGAGAGACGGGAACTTATCGTGTTGTGGGTTTGACAGTCATGTATGTCCTGTGAAGGGGTTATATGCGTTGACTGGAGAGATGGAGACGCTTTGTTGTCCTAAAGATGCAGAGCCATATTATAACCAGAACAATGGAGCCAGTTTATGTTGTACGGATGGAAAAGTTTCGGCAGTATCTGGAGGTAAAGCCGGTGGTGTTCATTGTTGCCCTGAAGGACAAAAACCTTACTGGGATGGTTCTTCTGTACAATGCTGCAGCAACCCCAAAGAAGTTGATGGTTTAGATGGTGTCTATGCTTGCTGCCCTGAAGATTACCAAAGCCCTTATTACGGTACATATTATAATGCTGGTGGAGGTTCTAATAGAGGAGCATTTGCTTATAAAATTGATAATGGTAATAAAACTTATTCAGGTTCATCTTTAACAGGAACATTTTGTTGCTCTAATAATCCAACAGAAAGTAAAGTCTGTTGTAATGTTGGGAATATTGAATTATATTCATTTTATAAAGATAGTTTAGTTAATCCTATTTATTCATATTCTTGTGGAGGAAGTGAATTTTGTAATCAATTTTATCCTGGAACGACTTGGGAACAAGTTTTGGATAATAGAACTACTTCTTATGATGGTATTTCACAGGCTGAAGAAGAATATGGTTGCTTTGATTTGACACAAGGAAATATAATAAAAGATTCATGGGAAATTCCGATAACATGTTGTTCTCTTAGTGGAGATTGCAAAGAATGTAAAATAATGGGTTGGAATTATTGTGATAAAATTGATGATACAGAATGTGTTCCAATTTATGTCTTTTAAAAAATTAAAGTTACTGCTTTTTTTAATTAGATTTTTATTTTGATATAAGAGCATATGTGTTTCAAAAAAGATTTTCGACGAATGGTAAAACGTTAGTAAGCAATTTTATAATCCACGTCTGGTTTTGAATGCCGTTTGAAGCGTTCCGTCGTCTAGATAATCCAGCTCTCCTCCTACTGGAACACCATGGGATAAACCGGAGATAATAATATCCTCTTTTTCTAAAATTTCTGCTAAATAATGTGCTGTCGTTTGTCCATCGACAGTTGCTGGTAAAGCGATAATAACCTCTTTAACTTCCTTATTTTGGACTTTTCCTATCAAATCATGAATATTTAATTCATCTGGTCCGATGCCATCTAAGGCTGATAAAACACCCCCTAAAACATGATATAATCCATTGAAGGCATGTGACCGTTCCAAAGCCCATAAGTCTGAAACATCTTGTACAACACAAATCTGGCTTCTGTCACGTTTGGCATCTGAGCAAATGTGGCAAGGTTCTATCGTATCCATGTTTCCACATAAAGGACAAGGATGAACCTTTTCTGCAACTTCTGCCATCGCGCGTATCAACGGCATCATATGTGTTTCTTTTTTCTTTAACAAATACAAAACAGCTCGCCTCGCGGACCTAGGCCCTAAAGCAGGTAGTTTAGCCAGTTGTTCGATAAGAATATCAACTTCTGTTTTTTGCATTTAGAAGGGGAGTTTAAAATTATCTGGTAAATTTAACCCTTTTTTGATGCTTTCAAAAGCTTTTTCTGTTGCATCATCCGCTTTTTGTTTCGCATCATTCATGGCGACTAATAATAAATCTTCTAAAGTTTCAATGTCTGAAGGATCAACAACTGACTTATCCAGTTTAACTTTAGTTGCTTTAAATTTTCCAGTCATTGTCACTTGAACGGCACCATTGGCTGCTTCGCCAGTAAATTCTGTGTTTTCCATTTTGTTTTGCACAACCGTCATTTGACTTTGAACGGCTTGAGCTTTTTTCATCATGCCCATGATGTCCATCATATTTTTCATTTTTTTCTCCTTTAAATAGGTTTGTGTTTCTTCACAGCATAAAAGTATTTTTCTAAAATGCAATCAAATTTTTACGCTTGATAGAGAAATGCTAAAGTTTTTTCTTTGGGTCTGTTTAAAAAACAAGCTTCAATTTCATCAATTTTGGAAACAACATAGACATTTCCCAGCATTTCTTTCTTCATTAAATTGCTTTTAACAGGTGCAAAAGTCAAATTAATAAGCGGACGCCAATAATCGTCAATATTGACAATGATAATTGGTTTATCTATTAAACCATAACCGTTTAAAACCAATGTATGAAAGTACTCATCAATTGTTCCTATCGCTCCCGGAAAAATAACGAATACATCGGCTTTCTCTATAAAAATATCTTTGCGGCGCCCTAATGTTTTTGCTAAATAAAGTTTATTAAAATTATCTTTTTTCTTCAACTCATGTAAAAAAGAAAAAAAAGGTACTCCGGTTAAGTGATGTTTCGGACTAGCTAAAGCTCCCTTATAAACTTCTCCCATCAATCCTTCTTGTCCGCCTCCAAAGATAAGGCGATATCCTTTTTCTGATAGAGACTTTGAAAATGCGTAAACTTCAGAGCCTAAGCTTTTAAAATTGCCGTATTGTGAACCACAAAACAAACAAAAAGTCTTTGCTTTTTTGAACATTTTTTCCCTTTATTTGATTAACTCTTTCATCACTTTTAGGGCTTGTTTTACTTGAGCCGGATTATTTCCTCCAGCTTGGGCCATATCTGCTCGTCCGCCACCGCCTTGTCCTCCCACTTCTTTAGAGCCCGCTTTAACTAAGTCAACAGCATTGATTTTATCTGTTAAATCATTTGTAACGGCAGCAACAATAGATACCTTTCCTTCAGTCGTGTTAACAAGTAAAACAATACCGGATTTAATTGCTTTTTTGAAGTTATCCGCTAGACCTTTTAAGTCTTTTGCTGGGATATCTGTTAGTTCTTTTTCGACTAGGGTAATAGGCTGTCCTTGTAATGTAACTTTTTCTGTTCCTCCTTCAGAACTGCCAACGACAGCTGCTTTTTGACGCATATCAGAAATTTGCTTTTCTAAACGGCGCTTTTCTTCTATTAAATTTTCTACTTTTTGAACTAAAGTAGATGATTTCCCCTTTAAAATTTCTGAAAGAGCTTTGACGACTTCTTCTTGCTCTGACAGGTAATCATAAGCCGACATTCCAACAACAGCTTCAATTCGGCGAACACCCGCAGCCACAGCTGTTTCGGAAATGATTTTAAATAAACCGATATCACCCGTTTGATGAACGTGAATCCCGCCACATAATTCAATGGATAAACATTCATCTTTGCTCTCAAAAGAAACAACTCGGACTGTTTCGCCATATTTCTCGCCAAATAAAGCCATGGCTCCTTCTTTGATGGCTTCATCAGGTGTCATAAGACGTGTTGTAGCCGCAGTATTGGATAAAATCATCTGATTGACTGTTGTTTCAACTTTCACGATTTCTTCATGTGTTAAAGCCTGAGGATGGCTAAAGTCAAAGCGAAGATACTCCGGGGTCACAAGAGAACCTTTTTGGGCAACATGCTTACCTAATATTTTTTGCAATGCTGCTTGTAATAAATGCGTTGCGGAATGGTGAGCTTGTATCCGACGACGCCGTTCAATATCTACTTTCATTAAGACAGTATCATTTACTTGAATATGACCACTTTCAATAGTGGCTATATGTATTGTTAACTTACCTAGTTTCTTTTGTGCGTCAGTAATTTTTAAAGTAGCTTTTCCAGTTTTCATCAAACCCGTATCACCCACTTGTCCTCCCATTTCTCCATAAAAGGGCGTTTGATTCGTGATAATCGCAACAGATTGTCCAGCAGCCGCTGAGGAGGTCATTTGTCCGTCTTTGACAATCGCTAAAATTTCACCTTCAGCTTCTTCTGTTGAATAACCCAAGAAATCTGTCGCTGGGATTTTCTGAGATAAATCGAACCAAATGGCTTCTGTCGCTGTTTCACCTGAGCCTGCCCATGCTTTTCTGGCTTCTTCTCGTTGATGAGCCATGGCTTTTTCAAAGCCTTCTGTGTCAACAGAGATGTTTTTGGAACGAAGAGCATCTTGAGTTAAATCTAAGGGGAAACCATAAGTGTCATATAGTTTAAAAGCAACATCTCCTGAGAACTTTTGTCCCGATGTGAGCTTTTCGGCTTCACTATCAAGCATTTTCAATCCTTTATCTAATGTTTGTTTAAACCGAGTTTCCTCCAGTTTTAATGTTTCTTCAATAAGAGCTTGAGCGCGATAAAGTTCTGGATAAACTTCTCCCATGTGCTCGTTTAAGTTAGAAACAAGCTTATACATTAAAGGGTCTTTACATCCCATTAAATGAGCGTGGCGCATGGCACGGCGCATAATACGACGTAATACATAACCTCTGCCTTCATTGGAGGGCAAAACACCATCTGCGATTAAGAAAGCACTGGAACGTAAATGATCAGCTATAACGCGTAATGATACTTTGTGAGGACCATCAGGGTCTACATTAGCAATATGAGCAGCATTTTCAATTAAACCACGCATGACATCGATTGCAAAGTTATCGTTTGTCCCGTGTAAAACAGCACTTAATCGTTCCAAGCCAGAACCTGTATCTATAGAGGGCTTCTTTAAGCCAATTCGACGACCATCCGGTAAATCTTCAAATTGATCAAATACTAAGTTCCAAATTTCAATGTATCGATCCCCATCTTCTTCCGGTGTTCCGGGTAAACCACCCCATATTTTATCTCCATGATCATAAAAAATTTCAGAACAAGGACCACAAGGACCTGTATCTCCCATTTGCCAGAAATTGTCTTTCGTTGCGATGCGAATGATACGATCTTCCGATAAATTTGCTACTTTTTTCCAAATATCATGCGCTTCTTCATCATTGTGATAGATTGTAACATATAGCTTTTCTTTAGGGATACCAAATTCTTTTGTTAAAACTTCCCACGCAAAATAGATTGCATCATCTTTGAAATAATCCCCAAATGAAAAATTGCCTAACATTTCAAAGAATGTATGATGTCGAACAGTATAGCCTACATTATCTAAATCGTTATGTTTCCCACCAGCTCGAACAGATTTTTGAAAGGTTGTTGCTCTTTTATAAGGTGGTTCTTCAACCCCTGTAAAATAGTTTTTAAACTGAACCATCCCTGAATTAGTAAACATAAGGGTTGGATCATTTTTGGGAACCAAAGGACTTGAGGGGACATGAACATGTCCTTGTTTTTTGAAATAATCTATAAATGTTTTACGGGCTTCATTTGTAATTGTCATTTAACTGTTCCTTTTTGCTTTCTGAAATGTGAGCTATCATACAAAAAAAACAACCGGATAGCAAGTCCGGTTGTTTGATTTTTTTTGAACTTGCCAGTTTTAATCTTCGGCTGCGGCAGGAGTTTCATCTATTTCGGGTGCTGGTCCTGTTTCCAAAATCATTTTTTGAGATAAATCAGCGGCATGATCTCGAATTGCTTTTTCAATTTCTGCCATTTTTTCCGGATTTGCTTTTAAAAAGGCTTTAGCACTTTCTTTCCCTTGACCTAAACGTTCACCTTTATAAGAATACCAAGAACCTGATTTTTCAACAATACCCGCTTTTACACCTAAGTCTAAAAGTTCGCCTGTTTTAGAAATTCCTTCTCCGTAAATAATATCAAAATCAACAGTTTTAAAAGGAGGTGCGACTTTATTTTTGACTACTTTTACTCGTGTTTGATTGCCGATAGTATCTTCACGGTCTTTTACGGCTCCAATTCGACGAATATCAATCCGAACGGAAGCGTAGAACTTAAGGGCATTACCACCCGTCGTTGTTTCAGGGTTTCCAAACATGACGCCAATTTTCATACGAATTTGGTTAATGAAGATAATTAAAGTGTTGGAACGGGCGACGGAGGCGGTCAATTTCCGTAAGGCTTGACTCATCAAGCGAGCTTGAAGTCCCATGTGTTGATCTCCCATTTCTCCTTCAATTTCAGCTTTGGGAACAAGTGCGGCGACAGAGTCGACAACCAAAACATCAATCGCTCCCGAACGAACAAGGGTATCAGCAATTTCCAGAGCTTGCTCTCCCGTATCAGGTTGAGAAATGAGCAAGTCATTGATATTGACACCGAGTTTTGCTGCATAAGATGGATCCATAGCGTGTTCGGCATCAATATAAGCACATGAACCACCTTTTTTCTGAGCTTCAGCGACAACATGAAGCGCTAAGGTTGTTTTCCCTGAACTTTCCGGTCCATAGATTTCAACGATTCGACCTTTAGGTAAACCACCGATGCCAAGAGCCAGATCAAGTCCAAGCGAACCTGTAGAAATTGAAGGAATTTCAACTGCGTTATCACATTGACCTAGACGCATAATTGATCCTTTTCCAAAAGTTCTTTCGATTTGTGATAGGGCTACGCCCAAAGCTTTTTCTTTATCTAACATGTTTTTTCCCTTTTGTTAATAATGGCTTATTGTAGCGTTCTTTTTTCGAAAAACAACAGTTATTTTTATGTTTTTTTCATTCTGCTATTTTCTTTTTAATACAATGTACACGTTTTGTTCTTCTAATGCAAGAAGAAAATATCATAAATTCACAGTTTGTTAATTTCTTCGCTGTATTTTAAAAAAAAGGAGTAAAGAATGAATTGGAATAGCATCAAATTTTATTTTTGGCGCTCGAAAGTAGCTATTGTTTTCTTTGTGCTACTGTCTATTGTTTTTGTTTGTATGACAACTTTAACATATGAATGGAGCTGTCGAGTTATCGAGTTAGATGAAGAAACCGCGATAAATACCGTTTATATGGTCGCTCGTGCGCTTATGATTTATGCTTTATTTCTGCTGGGCTCTATTTTATTTATAGGATTAACACGTTGGTATGGCTTTTTTTATCCCTCAGAAGTGAATGATCTTGTTCGTCAAAAAAGTCGTAATTTATTCGAAATCAATCAAGAATTAAAAGATGTGCTTTTGGAAAAAGAGCATTTAATTGAGTGGGCCCAGGTTGGTATCGCTCTGATTGAAAAAGAAAAAATTGTTTATGCTAATTCAAAATTGCATGAGCTGTTGTTTTATTCCGGTACAGAGCTTAAAGAGTTAGATTTTCATAAAATACTTATGAACTCTTCAGATTTCCCGTGGAATGATTTGAAAAAAATGAAAACACATGCTTCAAGAGAAATCAGAGTGGATTTAAGAAAAAAAAATGGAGAAGCTCTTTTTAGCCGATTACGTGTTACTTTATTATCTAAGCATAAAAAATGTTTTTTAATTCTATTTGATGATTTGTCTTATTTTAAGCAAAAAGATGAATTTGCAAAAGATTATACGGCTTTGTTTTCTGTTCTATCTTATCTGCGTAGCTTTGATCAAAAAAATGATGAAAACTTTTTAATTCGTCAGGTTTTAAATTCTATTTTAAAAGCATATGATTTTTCTATGGGCTTTTATGGAAAAGCAAAAGGGAACAAAATTTACTTTGACGTCATTACAGGACGTGTCAGAAATTTAATTCCTCGAATTAAATTTTTAAATGTTGATGATCCGGAAGATCAAGAATCTGCAATGATACGTGTTTATCAATTGAAAAAACCTTTCGGCTATGGAGACACAGAGGAGATTCCTTATTATCAAAAATATTGGAATTCTTTAAATCCGGATTTATTTAAGTCAACATATGCTTTCCCGATGATTGTCAACGGTGTGGTCGAAGGATTTATTAGTTTTTTTTCTTCTCGCAAATATGATTTTAATAACACGCGTCCGGAAAGATTAGGTAATTTGATTGTTGAATTATGTAAAAATATTGAAGAGCAACGAGCACGGAGTTTAACTCAAACAGCTATTCGTAATTATGAAGAACGGTTGCGCTCTCAGATTCAAGAATTAGAAAAGAATAAACAAATTATGGAGCAGCAAGCTGCTGACATGAATATTATGATTGGTGATTTAATTACGGCTAAAGATGCGGCAGAAGAAGCTAACCGAGCTAAGACTGAGTTTTTAGCTAATGTCAGCCATGAACTGAGAACTCCGTTGAATGCTATTTTAGGCTTTTCAGAAACAATTCAAATGAAAACTTTTGGAGAAATTAACAATCCTCAATATGAGGACTATATTAATTATATTCATTCCAGTGGAATTCACCTTCTATCGCTTATTAATGATATTTTGGATTTATCTCGCGTTGAAAGCGGACATCAACATTTGAATGAAAAAAATATTAACATTAAAGCAATTTTAGATGAAACCTTGTCTATTGTTTCCAAATATCCAGAAGCAGAGCAGCGACATTTTACTTTGAATATAGATAATGCCGTACATTTTATGAAAGCTGATGACCGGATATTAAAACAAATTATGTTAAATTTATTATCCAATGCTATTAAGTTTACAAAAACGGGCGGCGAAGTCTGGATAAATGTTTTTCTGAATGAGGAAAATGAGATAGTTTTTCAGGTTAAAGATAATGGTATTGGTATTCCTCAAGAAAAAATTAAGAAGCTTTTTACTCCATTTACTCAGGTGGAGAACATTTTTACAAGAGCTCATACAGGAAGTGGTTTAGGTTTATCTTTGGTTAAGCGTTTGGTGGAATTGCATGGAGGTCATGTTGATCTTCAAAGTGAGGAAGGAAAAGGAACAACAGTTAATGCTTATTTTCCGGCATTTCGAGTCTTGCCTGATGAAATAAAAGAAGGGAAACAAGATGAATAACGTTACAAATAAGAATGTTTTACATGATATGATAGTTTATCGTTTTTTACAACTGACCATGGTTTTTTTAGAATTCAGTTTTGAACGTAATCCTGATTTAATCTCTTTATGTCGGATGGACGATACGGATGAAGAATTAACACTTGTTGAGCTGACAAGTGAAGTTGACGGAACTGTCCAATTTATTTATTTGCCTAGAGGAAATTATTTTTTGGCAAGGTATAGCGTAAACAGTTTTCAAGCAGAGGTTTTATTTCAATATAATTTTGAACGTTCCGATATTCAAATGGGGACTTTAAATTATTTTGAAGGAGATGAGACAATGGCGTTAGCTTGGGCAGAAAAATTTTTAAATGAAATGGAAGATATTTTTTTTAAAGAGGGATAAATGAGAAAGATTAGTATTTTCCTTGTGCTTTTTTTGTTATGTATATTACCAATAAAAGTTTTTTCTCAGGAAAAAACTTTAACGGGTATATATAATGATGAAGAACAAGTTCATATAAATCGGAAAAAACTAGGTAATAGTGTTCCTACACAAATTTGTGGAGGTAAAGGAAGGCCTATTCGTATTGCAGGCTTTACAAATTATCCACCTTTTGGTTGGGTAGAGCAATTTTTATACGGAAATTCTGGGAAAGAAACATATCCGATAAATTATGGTATTGGTGTAGAAATTTTTAAAAAAATTGCAGATGAAAAAAATTTAGATTATACAGATGTTGCCTTTCCAACTTATCAAGATGCTAAAAATGCTTTAGAAATGGGAAAAGTAGATGTGTTAGTAGCAACTTACTATGAAAGTAATCCTTATTCTGTTATGGAAGTTTTTTATCCAGCTTATATCAGTAATCCATTCGTTGTTGTTTCATTGAAGGGGAAATTACCTCCTGTTAAAGATTTAAAGGAATTAGTCGGTAAAAAAGGGATTATTCGATGGGAGGAAAATATTTTGCCTTTAATACAACCCACTTTGCCTGAGGGAGTACATTTGGAAACAGTTTCAGGAGCAAGGAATGCTTTTAAAAAAATAGTTAATAAAGAAGCAGATTATCTTTTGACAAGCCGATATGCTGCAGAAGCAGAAATGCGCCGTTTTAAGGTGACTGATTTTATGGATATTTCGGATGTAATACGTAATCCGAGTTTCTTTCTTGGCTTTACGACAAATAATGGATGTGCGGCATATCATAAGGAATATTTTGAGAAAAGATTAAAAGAATTAACAGCAGATAAAGATTATATTCGTTCATTATTATCAAAACAAATTGTTTATTGGGAACAAAAATTTCGAAAAGAGCCGTCAATTATGTTGACGGAAGGTTTCGAAATGGAAGATGAAACAGAACAAGAAATTAAAATAGATGAACAAGAATTAGAGAAAATGCGTAAAATTAAGGAGTTAGATCCAGAGATTTTAATACAGAATGAAATAGAAAAGATGAACTTAACTTCAGGATTACTTTCTGTGAATTAATTTTTTATGGGGTAAATATACTCAGGATTAATTTCTAAAGCTCTTTCTTTAAAAGCTTGTAAGGTTCTATTTTTAAGGGTTCTTTTAGGAAGAGTATACGTTTTTAAGGGATTAACTTGTTTGTTGTTTTTTATAACTTCAAAGTGAAGATGTGGACCTGTTGAACGGCCTGTACTTCCAACATACCCGATTGTTTCTCCTCTTTTAACATAAGAGCCAACTCGAAGTTCTTTATTATAGGCATTCATATGTCCATAAGCCGTTGAATAAGTATTATTATGCTTGATTTTAATATATTTTCCATAACCTCCATTTCTTCCTAATCTTACAATTACGCCATCAGCTGCGGCTGGTATAGGAGTTCCTGTTGGAGCAGGAAAATCGACACCATCATGATGAATCTGATATCCTAAAACAGGATGAATACGTGTTCCGAAATTTGATGATATGCGACCGCGACCAAGGGGACGCTTCATAATTGTTTGAGGTGCACTTTCTCCATATTCATTATAAAAACCTTGAACACCTAAACCGTCGACAAAATAATAGCGTTGATAAGTATCTTTGTTTGTAGTTAAAGAAACATATAATAATTGACTTTTTCCGATTTCTTTTCCTGTTTCTGTCGTTTTCTTCTCATAGATAATTTTAAAAGGTTCTCCAGCCTTTAAATCTGTTCTGAAATTAATTTCTCCATCTAAAGCACGAATGACTTGCTGGGTAATTATATTGGGAACTCCGGCTTCTTTAGCGGCAGCAGCAAAGCTAGATTGAATGACGCCTTCCAATGAGATTTGCCGTGTTTCTATTTTTCCTTCCTTGGATTGAGGAATAAAGTCTCCATTTTTGTTTTTAAAAGTTGAAACAACTTCTCCACTACGCATTTCCATTTTAAGCCCTTGAAAAATATTATCTTCGTTGAAATATAGTTCAAAAGATTGTCCAGGACGAAGCTTGCGTAAATCTGTAATTAAAGTCAGTGATTCGCTGGCTGCCAGTGCGTCTGCTATATTAACATTTGCTCGAGTTAACAAACCGCTTAAAGTTTCGTTTTTGTTCAGTTGTAATGCGATAGGAATAATTTGACTTTCTGCTTCATTTAATAAGAGATTATCTGAGATTGAAATTTCTTTTAAGTCAGCAGTTTTTTCCGGAGAAAGAGGCTCTTCTGTAATTAAATCAGAAAAATGAGCTTGTGTTTCATCTGTCGGGTAGGATATAAGATGATGAGCGGCCGGAATGATTAAAGCAGTTAACAAGACGCCGATAAAACAGCCAATGAATATATATTGCAGTTTGATATCGAATTTTTTTTGTGCAGGTGTTCGTAATCGCCAATAAGCAGGTTTTAAGAAAAGATATATCCTGTGTATTAATGGATGTAGTTTTTTTAAAAAACGAGATAACGGGAACATCTTAAAACCTTTTTAGTGTGATTTTTTGTTTAGGTTGCTTTTAAATTGCCTAAAAGTCAAGTTCTTTTTATATAAAAACATCTTGACAGTATAGGAAGAGCTGATAGGGTATATTTAAAGTTTTGTATGATATTACAAATTCATTTGGAGAATTAACATGAATCGTTTTATCCACCTTTTTGCTCAAAAATATTACCAAATTTTCCATAGAAAGAAACAAACTGGCCGCAGTATGATAGAGATGCTGGGTGTATTGGTTTTAATAGGGGTATTAAGCGTAGCAGCGTTATTTGGA
>CASDQF010000010.1 GCA_949282845.1 uncultured Alphaproteobacteria bacterium
AGTTTTGAAGATTGCAGTTGTGAAGCATCGAGTTGTGAGGATGTATTAGGAGAAGTACCGACGGGGGAAGATCCAGCGTGTTATGAAGTTGTTGTAGGAGGAACGACGGAGGTCTGTGGTGAAGTTTGTTCTGAGGATGGTTATAAGAAGAAAGCATGTGTTTTATGTTTAGAGGATGAAGAAGCGGTAGGGACAGATGAATGTGGCTGTCCGATATGTGAGCCTAAGGAGTGTCCTGTAGCGACTGTTGAGAAGAAGGGAGGAGCCTGTTGTGATGCTGTTGTGGACACAGCATGTTGTCCGGCATTCGAGGATTGCAGTTGTGATCCGTCTCCGGAGTGTGAAGACTGTGAATGTCCTAAGATGGGGGAGAAACCATGTGAAGGATCTGGTACTACGGAATATACATATTATTGTTCCAACGGTGAGGAATTGGTTTGTGAGAAATGGGTATCGGAGGATTGTCCGTGTGAGAGCAATGAAGATTGTGGAGGATGTTCACAGTGTATAGACGGTGTTTGTGGCAAGGATGAGATGACGACGCATGGGATAGGAGAGTGTTGTGACAAGAATGAGAATTGCTGTCCTTGGAAAGGCGAATGTACAGTGTGTACCCCTTTAAGTTGTGAGGATGTAATAGAAAGTATTCCTTCAGGGGAGGAAGAGTGTTATACGGAGGTACAAGGAGGAGAGATATGTGGAGAGGTCTGTTCTGGAGGTTATAAGAAGAAGGAATGTACGCCTTGTGATGGAGGATCTCGTCAAATAGGGTTGGATGAATGTGGCTGTCCAATATGTGAGCCATGTCCTGATGGTGAATTTTCTTGTGGGACGGAATGTTGTAATGCTGCCAGCGAAACTTGTTGTGGAGGGAGTATTTGTTGTCCGGTTGGGCGTGCCTGTTGTGAAGGGGTATGTTGTGGAGAAGGAGAGAGTTGCGGAAATAATGGTTCTTGCTGCCCAGAACCGCCGGAGAGTTGTGGTCCTTGTGAAGAGTTAGTAGAGAACTCTGAGACGGGTTGTATGGAATGTCGGGAGATCATTCCTGAAGAGTGTGGTGTGTGTGAAGAGTTAGTTAAGGATGAGAACGGTTGTCAAGTATGTCAAGAAAAGTTTAAAGGCTGTGACGGCTGTACGGAAGAGACGGTCGATGAGAATGGTTGTCGGGTTTGTAGTGAAGACAAGACGATAACGGTTTTTGGCGGTTCATGTTGTTTGGATGAGGTAACGTGTTGTCCGTTGACGGATACTGGATGTACACCGAGTTGCACACCTTCATCAGATTGTAATGAGTGCAGTGATGGTTATTTAATAGAAGTGGCAATATCAGATGGAAATGATATTATAGGGAGTGGAGGCGGCACCGTTGTGACGGATGGAGCGATATATTGTTGTTTAAATTCGTCGATGGCGGGATGTGGGATGTGTAATCCCGTATATCATATACCTGGGACAGGGAAAGGAAGTTGTGAAGGTTGTCCTGCAGGTTTATATGAGAATAACAATGGCTTATGGATAGATTGTGAAGAATGTACGGAAGATGCCCACTGCGATATTGCTGATTGTGAAGCTTGTGTTTCGAATCAATGTCAATCGAAATGTCAAGAGGGGACGGAGGTTTGTAATGGGAAGGGGTTCTGTTGTCCTGTTATAGATACTTCTACCTGCCAAAATGGAACAGAACTTGATGAAAATGGATGCACAGTGTGTAAAGCTTCTTGTCCAGATGAAACCCCAGTTTCTTGTAGTTTAGGTGAAGAAACTTGGTGTTGTGCTGAAGGGAATGCCTGTGGTTCTACAGTCGGAGAGTGCTGCTTAAATGGGAAGTGTTGTCCTGTAGGTCAAAAAGCTTATTGGGATGGCTCTTCCGCTCAATGTTGTAATAAGACAGTTAGAAAGGTTGATGGTTTAGATGGTGTTTATACCTGCTGCGAATCTTATCAAAATGCCTATTATGGTAATTATTATAAAGCGGAAGCTGATTTTTCAATGACTGGAGGTGCAGCATATACTATATCTGATGGACATAAATTTTACTTTAAATCTAGCCCTACTGTAGGAACTTACTGTTGTTCAAATAATCCTAATACAGATCAAGTTTGCTGTTCTTCAGGTGACATTGAATTGCAAGCCTTTTCTCAAGGATGGAAAGGTAATCAAACGGAGTATTATTATTGTGGTGGGCAATCATATTGTGATTTAGAGCATCCTGGGACATCTTGGATGCAAATCTTTCATAGATATGTAACAGGTCCAGAAAATAATAATATTTTTGAAATTTATAATGTGTACAGATGTTTTAATCCAAAGGAAGATAGAATTGAAGAATTTTCAACCGGGGGTGATTTTGGCTGTTGTGCTGGGGAAAAATGCGGACAATGTTCTTCGAGTGAGAGTGGATATTGCTTTAGAACTTATCCAGATTATTGTATGACTATTATGTCTTAAAGAATATAAAATAATTTATATCTACACTTTGTTCAGTAAAGTAGCATTTGTTTTTTTTATTATATTAATGATAAATAGTGTATGTATATATGAAGAAAATATGAAACAAAATTCATATTTTTAAAAGCGGTTTTGAGAGATAAAACCGCTTTTTAAATAGGCTATGCTATCAATTACTTTTGAAGTTCTTCTTTTAAATCAGGGCTTTCAGAACAAATCTTTTTGACTTCTATAAGCGCTTGATTTATACGTCCCGGACATGTTCCATGATAACAGGAACACACTTTCGTCCAAGCCATGACTTAGGGGTTTTTTATTACATTCATTTTGGCATAAAATTATACTATAATTAAGGTTATAAAAAAAGCCTCCCTTTTGAGGGGCTTTTTCTAAATAAGTTTATGATTGTTCTACAAGCTGGATTCGTTCCAGTTCGATACTATAATATTTTTATTTAATAAATTAACATATTCAAAATTGTTATTTATTATAAGCATAATTGTAAAAAGCGGTTTTATCTTCTAAAACCGCTTTTAAAATACGCAAAGTTATAAATTACTTTTGAAGTTCTTCTTTTAAATCTGGGCTTTCAGAACAAATCTTTTTGACTTCTTTCAGCGCTTGATTGACGCGTCCTGGACACGTGCCTGGACCACAAGAACACCCTCCCGGGCATGCCATGACTTCAACGAGGTTTCCATCACAGCCATTTTTGGCGTAAGCTTTTAATAAACGAACATTTGCCGGTGTCAAACCGTTAATAGCAACAGGTTTTACTTCTATTTCATCGCCGGCAATAGATTGAACAGCTGCAGCAACACCGCCAGATAAAGAAAAGCCTCGACCTTGGCGACAAGCATCTTTTCCCATGTCTGCGGCTTCACAGCTAGCCGGATCAATTTCTTTGGCTGTAAACAGTGCGTCAATTTCTTCAAATGTGAGAACAAAGTCAACCAAAGGATCTTCGAAAGCCTCCATTCGTTTGGCAACACAAGGACCAATAAAGAATGAAATGCAATCAGGATAACGTTGTTTAACAATTTCTGCCGTATAATGCATTGGTGTTTTTGTGTCGGAGACTTTTTCTGCTAATGCTGGGATGTGCTTTTTCA
This sequence comes from uncultured Alphaproteobacteria bacterium, assembly GCA_949282845.1. Classification (GTDB taxonomy): domain Bacteria; phylum Pseudomonadota; class Alphaproteobacteria; order CAAHEQ01; family UBA3637; genus CALXXX01. Next base: position 3,561 of record CASDQF010000010.1, read on the forward strand.
CTGTTCTTACATATGCGGAACAGCAAGATGTTGTCATAAAGTTATCTCCACGCTCTATGCGCTCAATTAATTCATGAGCTTCATTTTTTGTTGTAATATCAGCTCCGTGTGCAACTTCTATGACTTCAGAGAAGCCTAGCTTTTTTAAAGCTGTGGCAACTTGAGGAATTGAAGCATTAAACTGACCGGCAATAGAAGGAGCAACCATAGCAACGGATTTTTTACCTCTTGCAATCGCTTTTAAAGCATAAATGAGATGACTTTTCCCAGTGACAGCGCCAAAAGGACAAGCCTTCATACACTGACCACAGTTAATACATAATTCATAATCAATTTCAGCTATGCCTTCTTCATTTTTGCTGATTGCGCCGACAGGGCAAGCATCTTCACATGGAACAATAATTTTTGTAATAGCATGATAGGGACAGCTCATCGCACATTTACCGCAGCTTTTACATTTTGTGGGGTCTATTTTAGAACGACCATTTTCAAAGTAAATGGCTCCGAAAGGGCAGTTAACGGCACATGAACGAGCTAAACAGCCCTGACAAACATCTGTCACGATATAACGGCTTGGAACACATTCGTTGCAAGCAATATCAATAACAGTTAAGTTCGGATCTTCCGGTATTTCTTTGTCAAGAGCTATTCTAGCATAATCAGACAAAGGAACAGAATCATCACTTTTTTCAATAGAAAGACCTAATCCTGCAATCACTCTATCACGAGCGACAGCTCGTTCTTTATAAACACAGCATCGAACGCTTTCTGCATTTTTCGGACGCATTTCAACGGGAATTTTGTTAACATCTTCGACAAGTGTTTTATTGTAAAACGCTTTTGCTAGACGAACAAGAACATCTTTTTTAAAGCTTGCAGCTTTGTTTGCTTCAATCATTTTAACTCCTTTAGTTTATTGATTGTTTTTAATTTTTGCTGATAATTCGGCGAGACCTGCAGATAAGTCCTCTCGTTGCAAAGCAACATGAGGCGGCACATGAATTTTAGCGCGAGTAAAATTCCAAATGGCTAAAATATTTCCTTGCGTTAGTAGATCAACGATTTTTTGAGCATGTTCTGAAGGCATTGTCAAAACAGCTATTTCAATTTTTCTCTTCTTTAAAAAATCAGATAAATTACTGATGTTTAAAACAGGAATATTATGAATGGTTGTTCCGATTTTTTTGACATCTGTGTCAAAAGCAGCGACAAAGGTTAATCCTGGAAAACCACGATATCCTAATAAAGCAGAGCCTAAATGACCTACTCCGATTAAAATAGCTGATTTCTGTTTGTCCCAACCTAAGAACGCAGTGATAGCTTTTATTGTTCCGTTAACAATATAGCCAGCTCTTTTTTTAGTCGGAGGTTCTACAAGTTGTAAGTCTTTTTTTACTACAATAGGTAAGACATCAATATCAGCGGCGATATCATTAGATGTGACTATTTCTATGCCCTTTTCTTGATAAGCTTTTAGCCTGTTGAGATAAAGAGACATACGTCTGATAGAGGGTGTTTTCCCTAATCGTTTTGTTTCTGTTTCCATACTTTTTACTTTCGGATATTTATTTATCCTATCTTATCAAGTTGTATGTTGAAAGTCAAGCCTTTCTCTCGTGATGATTAAGAGGTTCTGGATGAATGAATGTTTCAGCGTTAGGTAGGATTATTTTAATTTCACTTTCGATTTTGTCACAAATTTGATGTGTTTGCTCTAAAGAGAGGTTTTCTTTCATTTCAATATGGAATTGAATAAAAGAATGAAGACCGGCATTTCGTGTTCTCAAATCATGAATATATTTTATTTCAGGATGATTTAAAGCAATTTTTTTGATTCGGTGGCGGATATTTAAGGGTAATTCATGATCCATTAGGATGGATAAAGATTGGTGGAAGACACGAAAACTGGTATAAAATAAATATAAAGAAACACATAAGGCAAATAAAGAATCAACAAGAATAAATCCAAAAGCGTAAGAAATAAGCATTGATAGGATAACACCAACGTTCATGAGGACATCGCCTGTGTAATGAGCGCTATCTGCTGTGAGAGATACGGAGTTTGTTTTGTGAACAACATAACGTTGAAAAGTGATTAAAATGAATGTCATGATAATTGAAAAAAACATGACCCATAATCCAACATCTAATCGTTGTAAGGGTTTTGGATGTAAATAAGTATCAATAGTTTCCAATAAAAGAAAAATTGCCGAAAAGGTAATAATAACTCCTTGAGATAATCCACCTAAAGCTTCTGCTTTTCCGTGTCCAAAACGGTGATTTTTATCAGCGGGAATGAGAGCTTGGCGAATAGCAAACAAATTGACGCAAGAAGCTCCCAAATCCAAGCAAGAATCCATCAAACTGGAGAGTAAAGCTAAAGAATTTGTCATCAAGAAAGCACATATTTTGATACTAATTAAAAGCAAAGCAGTAAAGACGGAAAAATAGCTGGCTAATCGCATCAACGATGCATTTGAGATTTTTTTTAAATGTTTTTGTAAGAAGATGGAGATAAAACCTTTTTGAGATAAATTTTCTTTTATAGCCAAAGAAGTTTTATTTTCTTTGAACAGAGAATGTTTGTGTTGAGCGATAAAGTTTTTTATTTTCTTATTTTTAATCATAGGAGCTTTTTACACTTTTTTTTTATAAAAGGCTATAGATTTTTTTAAGAAAAGGATTATATTTTAAATAAGTATGTAAAAGAGGATTAAATATGGCAGATTTATATCAAGTTTTAGGTGTTTCAAAAAATGCGACAGCCGCTGAAATAAAGAAGGCATATCATAAAATTGCGCGGACGTGTCATCCTGATGTAGCGAAAAATGATCCGAAAGCAGCAGATAAATTCAAGGAAGCATCTAGTGCTTATGATATTTTAGGAGATGAAAAAAAACGGCGCCAATACGATGCCGGAGAAATTGACGAGCAAGGGAAACCTCGTGCGCCTTTTGGAGCCGGTTTTGGTGGAGCCGGAGGTAATCCATACGGCTCTTATGGTGCGGGTCCTGGCGGTTCACAGTATTTTTATACGAATATGGGAGGCGGTTCAGGCGGTTTTGAAGGATTTGATTTTGCTGATTTATTTGGGGGCGGAGCCGGCGGTTTTGAGAATTTGTTTCGTGGTGCTCGTTCGGGCTCTCAAGGGAGAGCAAGGAATTATGGGGAACCGGGACGAGATGTTTCCTATAGTTTGTCAATTCCTTTTGAATTATCTATGACGGGCGGAGAGACTTCTGTTCGTCTTTCAAGTGGTAAACAAGTAAAAGTAAAAATACCGGCGGGTATCACAGATGGAGCTAATTTAAGATTACGCGGTCAAGGTGAGCCTGGACAGGGTGTCGGAGCTCAACCGGGTGATGCCATTATTCGTATCAATGTTGCGTCTCATCCTATTTTTAAACGTGAGGGTAATGATGCTTTAATGACACTGCCAATTACATTAAAAGAAGCGGTCTTAGGAGCTAAGGTTACTATTCCGACATTAACGGGGAAGGTTGCATTAACTATTCCGCCGAATACAAGCTCGGATAAGATTTTGCGTTTAAAAGGAAAAGGTGTGACGGGAAAGGGAGACTTGCTCGTTAAAATACAAGTCTTACTTCCGGATCACCCGGATGAAGCATTGGAAGAGTTTGTTAAAAATTGGAAACCGCGTAGTCAAAATCCGCGTCCGTTTTTTTAATGCAGGTTAAATCTTGAAAATCATCTTGCTTTTGGCGATTAACTTGCTAAGATGAAAAGCAGGTATGATAAAAAAGGGGGCTTTTATGCAGCAAATTCCGACAAAAAATAAAAAAGTGATTGAATGGGTTAATCGTGCAGCGGCTTTATGTGAGCCGGATCATATTTATTGGTGCGATGGTACGGAAGAAGAATATGAGCGTTTGTGTCAAGAAATGGTTGATAAAGGAACCTTTATTCGACTAAATCCCAAAAAGCGTCCGAATAGTTATTTGGCACGTTCTAATCCGAAAGATGTTGCTCGTGTAGAAGCTCGGACTTTTATTTGTTCAGAACGTAAAGGAGATGCCGGTCCTACAAATAATTGGGCTCCTCCAAAGAAGATGAAGAAAAAATTAGAGCGCTTGATGAAGGGGTGTATGCATGGACGTACAATGTATGTTATTCCTTTTTCTATGGGACCATTAGGCTCGGATATCGCACAAATTGGTATTGAAATTACGGATAGTCCCTATGTTGTCGCAAACATGAGAATTATGACCAGGATGGGAGAAAAAGTTTGGGACGTTTTGGGAGAAAAAGGCTTCTTTGTTCCTTGTATGCATTCTGTTGGGATGCCTTTGGAAAAGGGAGAAAAAGATGTAGCATGGCCGTGTAATCCGGACAATACTTATATTACACATTTCCCGGAGACGCGTGAGATTATTTCTTTTGGTTCCGGTTATGGTGGCAATGCTTTGCTTGGAAAAAAATGTTTGGCACTTCGTATTGCTTCTAAGATGGCAAAGGATGAAGGATGGTTGGCAGAACATATGTTGATTTCTGGTTTGGAGAGCCCGACTGGTGAAAAACGTTATATTGCGGCAGCTTTCCCAAGTGCTTGTGGTAAGACAAATTTGGCTATGTTGATTCCTCCTAAAGCTTTAGGTGATTGGAAAGTGACAACCGTCGGAGATGATATTGCTTGGTTAAAGCCCAAGAATGGCAAGTTATATGCGATTAATCCAGAAGCCGGTTTCTTTGGCGTTGCTCCCGGAACTTCGGCAAAAACTAATAAAAACGCTTTAGCTTCTTGTTCTGCTAATACTATTTTTACGAATGTGGCATTGACGGATGATGGAGATGTTTGGTGGGAAGGGATGACGGAAACCGCTCCTAAACATTTGATTGATTGGCAGGGGGCTGATTGGACGCCGGACTGCGGTCGTCCTGCGGCACATCCAAATAGTCGTTTTACAGCGCCTGCTAAGCAATGTCCTTCTATTGATGCTAATTGGGAAAATCCAGAAGGCGTTCCGATTTCCGCTTTTATTTTTGGGGGACGATTGGCAACCAATGCTCCTTTAGTTTATCAATCTTTTGATTGGGCTCACGGTGTATTTTTGGCAGCAACGGTTGGCTCTGAAAAAACAGCAGCTTCTGAAGGAAAAACAGGTGAAATTCGTCGAGATCCATTTGCTATGTTGCCTTTCTGTGGTTATAACATGGGAGATTACTTCGGACATTGGTTGAATATTGGTCGCAAGTTATCAATGATGCCGTTAATTTTCCGTGTTAACTGGTTTAGAAAAGATACGGATGGGCATTTTATTTGGCCAGGATTTGGCGAGAATATGCGCGTTTTAGAATGGATTTTTAAAAGAACCGCCGGAACGATAGGCGCAGTTGAAAGTCCTTTAGGCTTGATGCCGTCATATGCAGATTTAACATGGAAGGGATTAGATTTTAGTGAACAACAGTTTGTTGATTTGATGGCTATAGATAAGGTTCAAGGATTAAATGAGGCCTTGTCTCAGGTTGAATATTTCAAACAGTTTAAAAAGACATTACCTCCTGAGTTTATCAATGAGGTTTCTCTTTTGTCTTTGCGTCTGGTTCGTTCAAATGAAGTTTGGAAACTGCCCGCTTCTGCGCCTATGAAATCTGTTGCTCAGAAAAAAGCTTCATCTACTGTCAAAAGAAAAGTGAAGAGCAAAACTGTTTCTAAAACGAAGAAAACGACTATTCGCTCTAAGAAATGACAGCTCAAGAAGGTGTTCGGATTTTAAAGAAAAAAGTTGCTCTGTTGCCGGGGCGTCCGGGTGTTTATCGGATGCTCTCGGCTGCAGGAAAGGTCTTGTATGTCGGAAAAGCTAAGAATCTAAAAAAGAGGGTTGTTTCTTATACAAAATATGATAAGTTGCCTGTTCGCCTTCAACGAATGGTTTCAGAAGTTGCAGATTTGGTTGTTGTGGAGACAGCTTCAGAAGCTGAGGCATTTTTACTCGAAAATGAATTGATTAAAAAATATCGTCCTTATTATAATATTTTGTTAAAGGACGATAAAAATTTCCCATATATTTTTATTTCGGCAAATCATGATTTTCCTCGTGTGACAAAATATCGAGGTTCTCGTGTTGAAAAAGGAGAGTATTGGGGACCTTATGCTTCATTTCCGGCTGTTAATGAAGCTTTGCAGACTTTACAGAAAGTTTTTCTTTTGCGGACATGTACAGACAATGTTTTTTCTAATCGAACACGTCCGTGCTTGTTATATCAAATAAAGAGATGCTCAGGTCCTTGTGCGGGATTGATTTCTAAAGCAGACTATGCTTTAAGTGTGAAACAAGCAAAGGATTTTATGAACGGTAAAAATACGGAAGTTCAAAAACACTTACTTCATCAAATGCAGAAGCATAGTGCAGCATTAGAATTTGAACAAGCGATGGCTTTACGAGATCGTATAGCAGCACTGAATCAAATGCAGTCTTATGCAGATGGAACGCTTGATAAAAGTATAGATGCTGATTTTATAGCCGTTTATCAGGAAGGAAATGATGCCGCTATTCAAGTTTTCTTTTTCCGTCGAGGACAGAATGGCGGAACGCACGCTGTTTTTTTTAATGATGTTGGAGAAGAAACTTCAGAAACATTGCTGGAAAGTTTTATTGGCCAGTTTTATCAAAATTTACCAGCACCACATGAAATTATCTTAAGCCATGAGTTAACTGAAAAAAGTGAAATAGAAAAAGCTTTGACAGATAAGAATCAACATATTGTCAAGCTAGCGACACGAGTGTTAGGAGCTCGACGTAAGATTTTAGAGAGAGCTCAGATTAATGCAAAAGAATCTTTGATGCGCCATTTAACAGAAACAGGGCTTCAAAAGAATATGTTAACGGAGTTGGCAAAATTAGTAAAAGTTGATGAAATCAAGAAGGTTGAAGTCTATGATAATAGTCATATTCAGGGAACATCGGCGGTTGGAGCTTTAATTGCCGCAGGTCCAAATGGTTTTATTAAAAACAGTTATCGTCGTTTCAACATTGAGCGTTCTAAGGCTGGAGATGATTTTGCTATGATGCGAGAAGTCATGCTGCGCCGTCTTAAACGAGGTAAGCTAGAGGACAACTTACCTGATTTAATGTTAATTGATGGTGGTTTAGGACAATTAAGCTCTGTGACACAGATAATGGATGAATTAAATATCTACGTTCCCGTTATGGCGGTGGCAAAAGGACCAGAGCGAGATGCAGGGAATGAAAAGCTTTTTATGCCTGGTTCAAAAGAACCGATTTTATTAGAGCATAATAGTTCTTTATTGCATTTTATTCAGCGTCTTCGAGATGAAGCACATCGTTTTGCTATCGGTTCTCATCGTATTAAACGAAAAAAAAATACTCAACGAGCTAGCTTGAATGAGATTGAAGGAATAGGACCTTATCGTCGAAAAATGCTGATAGAACATTTTGGTTCACCTCGAGCGGTTTTAGAAGCTTCATTACCTGAATTAATGCAAGTTCAAGGGATTAGTGAAAATATTGCAAAAAAAATCTATACTTTTTCGCACAAATGAGTATGATGAAGAAAAAGAGTTGTGAACGGAGTATAAAATGGGAAAAGATAAGAAAAAAATTAATATACCTAATTTATTAACAATTGGTCGTATTTGGGCAATTCCCTTAATTGTCGCTACATTTTTTTTCGAGGGTGCTCTTTCGGCTTGGATAGGAGTCATTTTATTCGCTTTAGCAGGTATTACAGATTATATGGATGGTTATTTGGCTCGTCATTTAAATCAATTATCCGCTTTTGGTCGAGTTTTAGATCCGATTGCCGATAAGTTGTTGGTCGGAGCTATTTTATTGATGTTGGCTTATACAGGTCGTTTAGAGGGATCTGCCATTATTCCGGCTGTGATTATTATGTGTCGTGAGGTTTTAGTATCTGGATTGCGAGAGTTTTTAGCAGAAATTAAAGTTGGTTTACCCGTGACCAAGCTTGCGAAATGGAAAACAACTTTTCAAATGATAGCTATTCCAGTATTGATGGTTTCAAAGCCTGGAGAAGCTCCAGCTGTCTTACATTTAGATTGGATAGGTGTTATTGCTTTATGGTTTGCAGCAATTATGACAGTAATCACAGGATATGATTATTGGAAGTCAGGATCTAAATATTTAAAAGATGAACAAAAGTAGAAAGAGAAAGCCCCTCTGAGAGAGGGGCTTTTTTTATTTCCAGGAAAGGTAATCAGATAGTTTATTTGTAAAATTTCTTGACAATATATGAAGAGCTGATAGGGTATAGGTAAGATAAGTTTATAAGATTTACCAATTTGTTTGGAGATTTATTATGGATCGTTTTATTCATCTTTTTTCTCAAAAATATTACCAAATTTTCCATAGAAAGACACAATCAGGCCGCAGCATGATAGAGATGCTGGGTGTATTGGTTGTGATAGGGGTATTGAGCGTAGCGGCATTATTTGGATTTACC
>CASDQF010000011.1 GCA_949282845.1 uncultured Alphaproteobacteria bacterium
ATCCTATTGGCTTCGGAGGACGAGTCATGGGAACCGGAGAACCTAAATATTTAAATTCTCCAGAAACTCCTTTGTTCCATAAAGGAGAAAATTTATATGCTTATGCACAAGCGATTGATGGTATCCGAAAAAACAATAATGTCGTTCTCGTAGAAGGATATATGGATGTTATTGCTTTACATAAAGTTGGAATTAACTATGCTGTTGCTCCTTTAGGGACAGCGTTAACGCCTGAACAAATTCAAATTTTATGGCGTGTCGCTCCAGAACCCATTATTTGCTTTGATGGTGACAATGCCGGAAGACGAGCGGCAGAGCGAGCTTGTAATCGAGCTCTTCCTATCTTAACTCCCGGTCATTCTCTTCGCTTCGTTTGGCTCCCGGAAGGATTGGATCCTGATGATTTTGCTAAAGTTCATGGACTAGAAGGTTGCTTAAATCTTTTCAAAACGGCCAAACCTTTATCTTGGTTTATATGGAATCGTCTGATTGAAGGGAAAAAATTTAATACACCCGAGAAGTTAGCTTTACTAGAAAAAGAAGCAAATGAAGTCACAAAAGAAATACAAAACACCACTGTCAGAGGATACTATGAAAAAGAACTCAAAGTAGAATTAAAAAAATTTACACGCAATATTTATTATAGTCAAAATAGTCAAAAAAAAGGAATGAAAGTTTCAGACAAAATATCCATAAAAACAGAGCCTTTACCTGTTCTGGCACCTCATCTAAACGAGGCCAAAATGCTTCTAGCCTACATTATCGCTTATCCTGAAACTTGTGGTTGCTTTCTAGAACAGCTCAGCTTTTTGAATACAGCTGATCGTAAAATTCAGCGTCTTTTAGAAATATTAACTGATGAAATGGCTCAAAATAGTCAACTTTCTGCTCAAGAACTTCACGACATCTTAGAACATAAATATTCTAAAAATATTTTTATTTATCTGGCTACCGAATTAGAAGTGTTGGAACGTGCTCAAAAGACTCCTGAAGAAGTAAAAATTGATGTACAAAAACGTATGAGAGCTTTACAATTATTTGCAATTGAAGAAGATATCACCACTTTAATGAAGGAATTTCAAGAAAATCCAACTCCAGAGTTATGGACACAAATTTTAGCTCTTAAACAAGAAAAAGAAAAATTGCTTGAAATTATTTAAAAATACTTATACTTGTTTATCTTATTATTTTATCTGTCCATTCTTTTATAAAAAACTTGTTTCTTTTTTAGCTGCTTCTTATATTAAAAACATTGACATCTTTTCTAAAAAAGTGTATAGAAAAGCGTTTAAGAGTAATAACTATGTATAAGGCACCATGATGAGCTCAGAAGACGAAGATGATTTAATGACCGCTTATGATGAAGATAATGACGGTGGAAATGTAGAACAATCTTTAGGCCCAGCTTTTGAAAAATTGCTTGAAAAAGCGAAAGAACGTGGCATCGTCACTGTAGATGAAGTCGGAGATGCTATTCCTACTGACATGGGACCAGAAGCTATTGAAGAAGCAATGGCTATTTTAGCCAGCCATGAAATCACTGTCACAGATAAAGAAGATTTAGACGATGCTATTATCGAAAAAGATCCCGCTGACGAAGAAGAAACAGAAGAAGATGCTTTAGCTTTAGGTCGCACGAACGATCCTGTTCGTATGTATTTACGTGAAATGGGAATCGTCGAACTACTCACCCGTGAAGGAGAAATTGCTATTGCCAAACGAATCGAAGCCGGTTGGAACGTCATGATGGGCGGCTTATCCGAAAGTGCAATGACAATGAAAGCTTTAATGGGATGGCACAACGCATTATTAACCGGTGATATGCTATTGCGTGATATTATTGATTTAGAAGCTACTTATGAAGCAGATCCTTCTAAAAAAGCACTCCTTACAGCGATTGAAAAAAAAGAAGAAAGTGCGCCCAAAGTTATAACCTCTTCAAAGATGCAAACAGAAGAAATAATCGAAGAAGATGAAGACGAAAGCTATGAAGAAGATTTCGATGATGAGGAAAACGATGAAATCTTAGATGAAGAAGAAGCTGAGGAAACTGTTGAAGATGATAATGAAGAAGATAATGAAGAAGATAATGAAGAGGAAATAGAAGAAGAGTATGACGATGATGACGGAAGCTCTTATTCCTTACCTCAAATGGAAGAAGCTCTTTTACCTCAAATTCTTGAAACTCTTGAAAAAATAACCAAAACATATACTAAGCTTAAAAAGCTGCAAAATGTTCGAATCGATTATTTATTAAAAGGAAAAGAAATTCCAACAGATACAGAAGGAAAATATCAAAAAATTCATTTAGAAATGATTGAATTATTAAAACAAATTCATTTCAATCCTTCTCGTATTGAACAATTAATCGAACAAATTAATGATGTTAACAAGCGTTTAATGATGCTGGAAGGAAAACTCTTGCGATTAGCAACCAACTCCAAAATTAAACGTGAAGATTTCTTAGACTTTTATCGTGAAACAGAAATGCATCCGGATTGGCGAAAAATTGCAGCTAAACGTCCTGGAAAAGCTTGGAAAAATTTTTTAGAAAAATATGCCGATGAAGTTGATGATATTAGAAGTGCTATTTCCAGTCTAGCCTCTGAAACTCAAATGCCTATCGTTGAGTATCGTCGAATTGTAAATACTGTCAAGAAAGGCGAACAAGAAACAAATCGAGCCAAAAGAGAAATGATTGAAGCAAACCTGCGTTTAGTTATTTCGATTGCTAAAAAGTACACAAACCGAGGTCTTCAATTTCTTGATCTTATTCAAGAAGGAAATATTGGTTTAATGAAAGCTGTTGATAAATTTGAATATCGCCGCGGATATAAGTTTTCAACTTATGCCACATGGTGGATTAGACAAGCGATTACACGTTCAATTGCTGATCAGGCAAGAACAATTCGTATTCCTGTTCATATGATTGAAACAATCAACAAATTAGTTCGAACAGGTCGTCAAATGTTGCATGAAACGGGACAAGAACCAACGCCTGAAGAATTAGCGACAAAATTAAATATGCCTTTAGAGAAAGTTCGAAAAGTAATGAAAATTGCGAAAGAACCCATCAGTTTGGAAACGCCGGTCGGAGATGAAGAGGATAGTCATTTAGGTGATTTTATTGAAGATAAAAGTACTGTTCAACCTTTAGACGCAGCCATTCAATCAAATTTAAGACAAGCTTGTTCAGCTGTTCTTGCAACTTTAACACCTAGAGAAGAGCGCGTTTTACGTATGCGTTTTGGTATTGGAATGACTTCCGATCATACTTTGGAAGAAGTTGGTCAACAATTTTCGGTTACACGAGAGCGTATTCGTCAAATTGAAGCAAAAGCGTTAAGAAAGCTAAAACATCCGAGTCGGTCGAAAAAGTTAAGAACTTTTTTAGATAACTCATAGTTTTCCTTTTTAAAATAAAGCTATATTGAAGTTTAAAAGATGACTTTTCCAATCAGAAATAGAATTATTTCAATAAAGGTATTGCATTTTTATAAAAACTGTTTAGAATGTCCACATCAAAATTGGGTCTGTAGCTCAGTTGGTTAGAGCTGGCCGCTCATAACGGTCTGGTCGGGGGTTCGAGTCCCTCCGGACCCACCATCGATTAAAAGAGGATAGAAATATCCTCTTTTTTTTTGTGTTTTGATAAGGCCTCAAAAGCTTACTGTTTGCGAGGTTTGTGAGATTCGGTGTTCTATTTATGATGTGAGTTTATGGTCTCCTGCTAAGAGATTTTTTATTAAAATTAAGAAAAATAATACTTTTGGATTAACCTCATCCAAAGCAAAAAAAGCCTTATATTAAAGCTTTTGCACCCATATCCATCAGCAGACTTCAGTTACGAACTAAAGGCCACTTGGGTGGTAATATTAGAATTAATTAGAACATTTTAATATACAAACAAAATTCTCATTCTTAAAACATCTGTTCCATTGACAAAGAAAAATATTTTCAAATTTTGAAGAGAATAAATGTTTTTTTGCAGAACTAGTGAAATGACAATAATTCCCTTTTGAAACACCTGGCACATATACTAAAAGGAAACATTTATCACATTTTTTTAAATAGTTATTAATTTTTTTATTTTTATTATCAATTGTTTCTTGAAGTTCATCAAAAGGATCTTCTTTACTGTAGCTCTCGTTGTTAACCACACAATCAAACTTATTATTCATATTTGGGAATGTTGTAATGGTAATATTAAAATATTCATCCTGAACTTGAATGGTTTCTTTAATAAGATGTGGCCATTGTTTTAACTTTTCGATATTTCTATCAATAATTCGTTCCATACCGGATTTAATTTCATTTTTATTATAAATGTCCCAAAATCCAGGATTATAAAAAACATCTAATACTTCTTTGCGTGCACGGGCACACCATTTTCTTTTATCCCATTTATCGATTAAAATAGATATATTAAGACTATGGTTCTTTTGTGCATATGCACAAGTTTGATTACCAATACTCATAAGGTGTTGAAGAGCTCGACCATGTTTGCTTTTGACGATAAACTTCGTTATTTCTAACCCGATTGTTTGATTATCTCCTGTAGTAAAAATAAAATCAGGATGTTCAGTCTCTATACATGACTTTATTTTACTTTCTTTATACCACTTTTTACCTTCATCTGAGGCTAAAAAATAATCTAGATATTCATTTTCTTCATCTTTTTTATTTTGGGCCATAACTATCACCTCCTTTTATTAGAGGTAAGTACAATTGTATGCAAAATCAAGAAAGAAGAATAAATCTTTAATGTTTTGATTCTTTTACTGGACTTCTTCATTTTTCTAAGCATTCATTGCCTTATAAGAAAGGAGTTAATGATGATAATTACTTGGTATCATGAAACGAAAGAAGCGCCTGTTTTTAATACGAGGATAGCAATAGGAACTTGAGCATACATGAACGATATTGAAGCCTTAGAAAAAGAAAATAAAAAATTAAAAAGATAAACTAAAGTAATTGTTTTAAAACGCTCATAATATATTCTAAATTCTTATCGTCTGAAACTATAACTCGATAATCTCCATTTCCCCAATGCCCTACATTCGATATATTTTGAAATAAATATTTAGAATCTTCTATAGTTTCCCATTTTGCATTCAGATATATTTTTAAAACTTTCTTTTGAATTTCAATATCACAAAGATTGGTCCTTTTTTAAAAGCCAATATATAATTTACAAGGGTGAACTTCAATGGAAGAATCCAAACTTAGGATAGAAGACTTAAAATCTTCATATAATTCTTTAATCTTTTCTGGCATTCCTTTTAAATGTTGTTCTTCCGTGTGGATTTTTATTTCTTTTGAAATTTTCTCAAAAAAAGCTGATTTTCCGGTTAAAGTTTTTATACTTTCAATATTATTTGTCTTTTTTACTGGAATGATAGATAAATAACCATTTTCATATCTTTTAACTTCCCATAATTCTATACCAATATCTTTAAAATTCGTAGCTTGCTTTTGATTCTCCGTAAAAGAAGATGAGACAAAAATTACTCTTGTCTGTGTCCAATCAATATCATCTCTTTGATTATAATAAATGAATTTAAAATTCGTGTATCATAAGAATGTCTCTTAAAAAAACTAGATATTTGACAAACAAAATAAAAAGCTCTAACCTTATGAAAAAGGAGGGTCTCACATGAAGAAAAAAAATACCTTATTATTAACAGCGTTCATAAGCTTAGCTGCCGTTGTTCCATTCTCTTCAAAAGCACATGGACATAACGATGGAGTTCGACTTGCAACAGATATTGTTAATCTGGTTGGAACTTCTTTATATTGGGGTACCCCAAAAGTTATTTACACAACACCTACTGTCTTTACTCCAGCTCCAGTCATTATCGAGCAAGCTCCTGTCGTTGTTCTACCGCCACCACCACCTCCTCCACGAATTTATTATACCCCAGCTTGGCCAAGATACTACATAGCACCTCCTCCACCGCCACGCTATGTTCCTCTTCCACCGCCACGTTATGTCGTACCACCACGTTATGTTCCTCCTCGTCGTGGTCCTCATCATGTGCGCCCCATGCCTTATAGAGGGAGGCAACCTGGACATATTAGATGATAAAATATATTTATTAAAAAAAAGCCCCTTTTCAGGGGCTTTTTTCTATTTCTTTTTACCAACTTCTATTGGTTCACCATAATAAGCTTTACGATAAATTTCTTTAATCTCGGAAATCAAAGGATAACGAGCATTTCCTCCAGTACATTGATCATCAAAAGCTTCTTCAGATAACTCATCTAATCGCTCGAAGAATTCTTTTTCATTAATACCGACTTCCTTCAAAGATAATGGAACATTCATCTCCTTTTTCATTTGCTGAATAGAAGCAATTAAACGACGAACTTTTTCATCGATATCATTCGGACAATCATCTGCCAATCGCAAAAAGTCTGCAAGGCGTCCATAACGTCCTTTAACAAAAGGATACTTATATTGAGGCATCAATCCCTGCTTAACAGGATTATCTGTTGCATTAAACTCTATGACATATGGTAAAAGAACAGCATTTGCCAAACCGTGTGCAACATGGTACATAGCTCCGATTTTATGCGCCATAGAATGGCAAACGCCCAAGAAAGCATTTGCAAAAGCCATACCTGCCAATGTAGCGGCATAGTGCATTTTTTCACGCGCAATCGGATCATTTGCGCCTTCTTTATAGGAACGAACCAAATACTTATAAACCAAGCGAATAGCTTCACAAGCGCTTCCATCCGTCAAATTCGTTGCAAAAACAGAGGTATAAGCTTCAATTCCATGGGTCAAGACATCCAACCCCGAAAAAGCCGTCAGACCTTTAGGCATACTCATCACAAAATCTGGATCTACACTTGCCATATCCGGTGTTAAAGCATAATCCGTAATTGGATATTTTTGCCCTGTTTTATCATCGGTAATCACCGTAAAAGGTGTGACTTCCGATCCTGTTCCGGAAGTTGTCGGAATAGCAACCATAATGGCTTTATTACCTAATTTAGGCAATGTACAAATTCGTTTACGAATATCCATAAAACGCATTGTAATGTCATCAAACTTTAATTCAGGCTGCTCATACATCAACCAAATAATTTTGGCTGCATCCATCGGAGAACCTCCGCCCAACGAAATAAAAACATCTGGTTGATAATTGCGAACCATTTCCAATGCTTCGTGGACATTAGACAAATCAGGATCTGGTCGAACATTGCTATAAACTTCCACTTGCATATCTAAATCTTCCAAGATTTTTTCAAGACGTGCAACGTGCCCAATATCTTCCATTGTTTTATCTGTCACCAAAAAGACTTTCTTGCGTCCTTTTAGTTCTGCCAAAGCTTGACTGACACACCCTGGCTTAAAGTAAATTTTAGGAGGCACTTTAAACCACAACATATTTTCACGTCTTTCCGCAACAGTTTTTGTATTCATCAAATGCTTTACTCCTATATTTTCACTGACAGAATTTCCACCCCAAGAACCACATCCCAATGTTAAAGATGGAGGCAACTTAAAGTTATAAACATCACCTATAGCTCCTTGAGCCGCAGGCATATTGATTAAAGTTCTCCCAGTTGTCATTGTCTTTTGAAACAACTCAATATGCGGTTGATTTAATTCACTTGTATAAAGAACAGATGTATGCCCTGCTCCGCCCAGTTCAATTAACTTTTGAGCTTTTTCAACAGCCTCTTCAAATGTCTTTGTTTTATAAAAAGCCAACACTGGAGATAGTTTTTCATGAGCAAATGGATTAGAAATATCAACGATATCTGTTTCTGCTATTAATACTTTTGTTAAAGGTTCAACTTTAAAACCGGCTAATTCTGCAATTTTAGCCGCGGATTGTCCAACGATTTGATTATTCAGCTTACCGTCCTTAAATAAAACTTTTTTCAATTTTTGTTTTTCTGCATCCGTCACAAAGTAACAACCTCGTTTAATAAATTCAGCTTTAGCTGCCTCATAAACAGGCGCCTCAACTAAAACAGCTTGCTCAGAAGCACAAATCATCCCGTTATCAAAAGTTTTACTCATAATAATCGAAGAAACAGCCATTTTCATATTGGCAGTCGTATCAATGACAACAGGCGTATTACCTGCTCCCACGCCGATAGCTGGATTCCCGGAACTATAAGCAGCCTTCACCATCCCGGGTCCGCCTGTCGCCAAAATTAAAGCAATATCTTTATGCTTCATTAAATAACCCGTTAATTCCGGAGTTGGTTCATCTACCCAAGAAATAATATCCTGCGGAGCTCCGGCGGCCACAGCAGCATCTAGAACTATTTTTGCAGCAGCATTTGTACATTTTTTTGCACGTGGATGCGGAGCAAAAATAATAGCATTACGTGTTTTCAAAGCCAATAAAGATTTAAAAATAGCCGTGGATGTTGGATTCGTTGTTGGAATAATACCGGCAATAATACCAATAGGTTCTGCTATTTGACGATAACCGGAAGCCTCATCATCACAAATAACACCGCAAGTTTTTGTATCTTTATAACTATTGTAAATATACTCAGCCGCAAAATGATTTTTAATAACTTTATCTTCAACAATTCCCATTCCCGTTTCTTCCACCGCCATTTTAGATAAAGGAATACGAGCTGCAGAAGCAGCTTTTGCAGCGGCTTGGAAAATAGCATCAACTTGTTCTTGCGTATAATGAGCATACTTCTCTTGAGCAGCTTTTGCTTTAGCAACCAATGCATCAACAATTTTTTCTGCTTTAATTAAGGCTTCATTTTCTTCTTTTTCTGACATTTATATCTCCTCCATTTTTATATATGTCTCATTATAAAAAACGAGATTTAAAAGCGCAAGCAAAAAAGATAAAAAAATATCCAAAAGAAGAAAAGATTTTTTATTAATCAGCTATAAAACTAAAATTATGCGTCTTTTCACGTTTTTCTTCTATATCTGCGGCCTGATTTAAATCTTCCAAAGGCGCTTCCTTATCCTCTAGGACTAACCGAGCATTCAACTCATTACGATCCATAAAGGCGCGAAGATAAGCTTTACGCGGATCTCCCCATAAAATCATTTTATCGTAATTTGGTTTACCATATTTTTCAAAAACAAGTTTCCAGAAAATATCTCTTCGATTTGCTTTCTTTATGATGTCTTTATAGGATGTCCCTAAAGAATTATCACCAAATCCCGTATAATCTACTTTAAAAGCTTTATTTCCTGTCAATGGAGAGCCAAACAAAACTGTAAGTTCTTCTTTAGAATCCTTATTTTCAAAAGTCAACTCAGACACATAATAAACTTCTTCTTGTTTAGCTCTATCACGAACACACTCATGGATTAAACGCGTTTGATACAATCCATCTGCTCGGCATTCATTTTCAAAATTTGCCGTCATAAATGCCGGAATAGCATAAGACATATTAGCCAAGACGAATCCGTTTTCTTGAGCCGTATCAATGACATCCTGAGGCTCCATATAAAGTTTAACACCGGCGATATTAAATTTAGAGATATCTGGGCCGGAAGATAAAACCGTTGGCATCATTTGTGCCATAGAGCTTTGTTGTTGAGGAACAATTATTGGAGAAGAGGATGATGCTTTTGATAAGGATTGATTTTGTTTTTTTATTTCTCCTTTCTGTTTTGTCGATACTTCATCTTTCTTAGAAGAGTTTTCACTGGATACTTCAGCTTCTTCACTTTTCGCTTCTTCTTGAATAGGAACGATATCTATTTCTCGTTCGGAGGCAGAAGACAAAGGAAGTTTGATTGTTTTATCCTCTTTTTTAGGGAGAGGTCGTAAGCCTTGACGTTTCATCGGCTGAGTAAACGGCGTAGATACCTCACTGTTAGAATTAGACATTCCGACGGGCACTTCAACAGCCGGAGCTATTTTTAACGAATCGACCTGTCGAGCTTCAGTCCCAATATTAGGTTTTTGAGTATTTTTTTCTTCTGTCAACGCAGGCGCATCTTCCCCTGCGAACAAAGGAATATCAAACTCTTGCGCAGATACGCCTCCACAAGAAACAAAGAAAAACAAAAGAATAAAAAAAGGTATCTGTTTCATGGTTGTCTTTTCCGTTTTTTAGTGTTATGTATACTTTATATTTTGTATCATATAAACAAAAAATGAACAAACAATAAATATTTTAAAGAAAAAAGAGAAAAAATGAAAAATTTAAAAAAACTATGTGTCTTTTGTGGAACTCGTCCTGGCAACACACCGATTTACGAAGAAACCGCTCGAGAATTAGGGGCAAAAATGGCTCACAACCATATTGAGCTGATTTATGGAGCCGGCGGAACCGGAGTTATGAAAGCTGTGGCAGAAGGCTGTAAAATGGCAGGTGGACGTGTCACAGGAATGACGATTCAAAAACTCTTTGACATTGAACGCCCAGATTTAATGAAAAATAAACTGGACGATTTAAAAGTTTATGAAAAACTTTTCGCTCGAAAAGTTGCGATGACCTCTGCTTCAGATGCTTTTTGCGTTCTTCCG
>CASDQF010000012.1 GCA_949282845.1 uncultured Alphaproteobacteria bacterium
ATTTTAGATACAGTCAATATCAATCAATACACCTCTAAAATAGAGGTTCCAGAGATTAATCTCACACAGTTTAATGAAGCGGCTGATAAAACGCGTAAAGCTGCTGCCACACTAGCAAAGCTCGGTATTAAAGAGGCTGCTAAAATAGAAGATACGACAGCAGATTTGCAAAAGAAGTTTAATAATGTGAACGCACAGTTGCAAAGCTCTGCAAATAAAGTGAGGGAAACACTTCAATCAGATATTACTGCTGCTTTGAAGAAAGAGTTGTCCGGTTTTGCCGATGAGCAAGTTCAGAAGCAACTTGGTATTAATGCAACGGTTTATCAAAATCTAGTCAGTGAAAAATTCGGTTTATTCTCTATGGAAAAACAAAAGGTGACGCATGACATTTATACTGCGTTGACAGAATCACCTAAGAGTTTTTTAAGTGGAACCCTTGGTCTGTTGAATACATATTTCCAATATTTCGTTTGGGGTATGATGGGCTTAATTATTTTATTTGCTTTTGTTCCGGCAGTCATTGTTTGGTGGATTGCTAAAAAATTATCAGATAATTTTACGGAATGTCCTTATTGCCATAAAATTTTCTTATCTAAGAAAGCAAAGTTTAATTTATTAAAACTTTTTAAATCTTAAAGTAACGCGCCTTCGGGCGCGTTTCTTTTATCTAGCCGAAAGCAGAGGTTGTTTTTTTGCGTTCTCTTATTCATCTATTACAAAGAAGGGAGAACTTAAATGACAAAACAAATCGTACATTCAACTTTAAATAATACAAAAGATGAGCAAAAACAGGAAAGTATCCGATTACTGAATCAATTTCTTTCTGATTTTTTAGCTTTGGCTTTGATGACAAAACAAGCTCATTGGAATATGAGGGGGAGTAATTTTATAGCGGTTCATGAGATGTTAGATCCATTTAATGAAAAATTGTTGGAATGGTCAGACACATTTGCAGAAAGAGCTGTTCAGTTGGGTGGAACAGCTTATGGAACGCCTACCGTTGTTGTAGATAAAATGAGCATTTCTCCGTATCCTTTAGATATTTATTCAACAACGGACCATTTAAAAGCTTTACAAGAGCGCTATGCAATTTTAGCTAATGCAGTCCGTGAAGCTATTGAAGCAGGCAAGGCTGATCCAGATACAATAGATTTCTTAACGGCTGCCAGCGAAGACTTAGATAAATACTTATGGTTTATCGAAGCTCATTTGGAAGCTTAGTTCACTATTCTTTTTCTCGAATGAACATAAATGTTCGAGAGGAATTAATCGGCTCGATAGATAAACGAAAGTGATTAACTCTTTTTGGCATAGAGAATGCAATAAGATCGTTTAATAATTGAGCTTGACGATAACGGGCAGCTAAAATTTGAGAGTTCAGTTGTAAAATAGAATGTTTTTTTTCTGATTTTTCAGGAGTCAAACATTTGATCGTTTCCATATTTTGCTTTGTTGAAGCTTGATTTTGATGTTTTTTTAACTCAACTTCCAACTTTCTGTTTTTTTTATACAACTTAAGTAAAATTTTTTTTAGCTGCCTTATTTTTTTAGCTTCGTTAAAAGAAGAAAGAATTTTTTTTCCTGAAGCGCTTTGCATTATAAATTTCATTTTATTCCCTTTCACAAAAATAAAAAAGATAATATCATGAAATGTTCTAAATTTCAATCAAAAGTAGATTTTTGGGTATTTCCCTATAAAAATGTTTTATTTAAATTATTAACCCATCTTTGTTCGCAGAAATGGTTACTGTTGAATTATCTTTAATTTCTCCATCCAAAAGTTTGATTGCCAATGGATTTTCTACCTCTTGTTGGATTAACCGTTTTAAAGGCCTTGCACCAAACTCTGCGTCATAACCATTGTCCGCCAACCAGTTCTTGGCTTTTTCATCTAATTGAAGTGTAATATGTCTGTCCGCAAGACGATCTTGTAAATGAGCCAATTGAATATCAATAATAGAACGAATATGTTCTTTTTGAAGAGGATGGAAAACAATAATTTCATCCAATCGATTGATGAACTCAGGACGGAAAAAAGCTTTTAAATTTTCTCGAATTTCTTTTTCTGTTTTTCCAGTGGCGATATTTGAAGTCATAATCAGAAAAGTATTTTTGAAATCAACAGTTCTGCCTTGTCCATCTGTTAAACGACCATCGTCGAGGACCTGTAAAAGAACATTGAAGACATCTGGATGTGCTTTTTCAACTTCATCGAATAAAATGACTTGATAAGGCCGGCGTCTTACGGCTTCGGTTAAAACGCCGCCTTCATCATAACCGACATATCCCGGAGGTGCTCCGATTAAACGTGCGACAGCATGTTTTTCCATATATTCCGACATATCAATTCGTAGGTAAGCAGATTCTTCATCAAATAAAAATTCTGCCAGTGCTTTGGCCAGCTCTGTTTTTCCGACCCCAGTCGGTCCTAAGAAAAGAAAAGAGCCAATCGGGCGGTTCGGATCTTTTAATCCGGAACGAGATCTTCTGACCGCATTAGAGACAGCCACAATGGCTTCATCTTGTCCCACTACTCGACGTGCTAAGTTCTTTTCCATATTGAGTAGCTTTTCTTTTTCACTTCCCATTAGTTTGTCTACAGGAATGCCTGTCCATTTTGAGACTACTCCAGCAATAATGTCTGGCGTTACTGTTTCAACAGTCGTATGTGTCTGATTATGCAGATTAATTTCATTGAGCTTTTTTTCAAGTTCTGGGATTTCTTTATATCGTAACTCACCGGCACGTTCATACTGACCGTCTCGTAAAGCTTTTTCAACTTCAATTCGAGCCTTATCCAAGGCTTCTCGTAAATGTCCAGCTTCTTGAATGCTGTTTTTGTTCGCACTCCACAATTTTGTTTCTTCCGCCGACTCTTTTTCCAGCTCTTGAATCTGTTTTTCTAACTTTTCAAGACGCTCTTTTGAAGCTTGATCTGGTTCTTTTTTTAAAGCTTCTCGTTCAATTTTTAATTGGATTAGATGTCGATCTATTTCATCCAAATGTTCAGGTTTTGAGTCAATCGCCATTCGTAATTTACTTGCTGCTTCATCTATCAAATCAATTGCTTTATCTGGTAAAAA
>CASDQF010000013.1 GCA_949282845.1 uncultured Alphaproteobacteria bacterium
ACGCTCAACACGCCTATTACAACCAGTACTCCCAGCATCTCTATCATGCTGCGGCCCGTCTGGCTCCCTCTATGAAAAAATCGGTGATATTTTTGAGAAAAAAGGTGAATAAAACGATCCATAATAAATCTCCAAATGAATTTGTAATATCATACAAAACTTTAAATATACCCTACCAACTCTTCCTATACTGTCAAGATGTTTTTTAAGTTCTATTGGAAAATTCTGCGAATGATACCTGGAGCAAAAAGTGTGGCAGGATTAATATTAACTTTAGGTTTCTCAGGAGTTCCGCTTGCTTCAAAGGAAACGCCAAATAATCCTCCCCCTTCTTCCCCAGAAAATAAGCGACCTATTAAAGGGATTTTTCCTGGTAAGCTGTTAATGGCATAAGCGGGAACAATGCTGCCTTGTATATCAAGTTTTTCAGAACTAATAGAACCACTGAAAGTAATTCCTAAAGAGTTACCAGAGGCGACGGCTTCATCTATGAACACAGTATATTCCGGAGTTAATGTAAATGGAATAGTCGCTTTATCAAAGGGAATGAAGTCTCCTCGAAAAGCATCTAAAATACCTAAAATAGTTAAGGCTTGTGTTAAAAAAGAGGTCTGTGTTAATCGAAAATCTTGAACATGGATGGTTCCTGTTAAAGCACCTTCCGGCGTTTGTTTTAAAGCTGTTTTTAATTGACCTCCTTGAATACGTTCGGTATAGCCTCCTTGTTGGAGAAAACTGCCAATATCATCTGTTTGAACGACTAATTCTGTTTTTTCTCGGTTTAAATCAAAAGTAATAGGCTCTTTTGCAGTTGCTTGTCCCGAAAAAAGAACCCATCTGTTATTTTCTTTTTGAATATTTATATCAACTTCTTTGAGAGGTTCTTTATGAGATAAATAAAGTGTATTTAAATGTGTTTGTAGTTTAAAATTGGCTAACTTTTTTTCTTCATTTTCTTGCGTTTTTTTCGTTTGAAACATAGGGGAGCTATGCAGGATATTGGTGATATTAAGTTTATCTCCTTGAATGTTGATAAAAATTCCGCCGTTTTTATCTTTCTTAAAATTAAGAGAAGCATCATTTTTGGGTAGACGAATTGTATCAAAATCGAAAATAATTTCATCATTTAATTCTGCTTTTCCTCGTAGAGAGACATTATTTTGAGGAATATCAAGAGATAATGTACTTATTTTAAAGGTCTGTGGTGTTTTTGTTGCTTCGATTGTGAGAGTTCCCGGAATATCAATTTCTTTTGTATAACCCAAAGGGACATGAATTTCCGTTTCTTTTAATAGGCCTGTTGCAGAAATAGTCACCGTATTGTTTTTTGCAAGAGTAAAAATAGCTTTTACTGGCATGGCACCTTTAAAGTAACGGTCAATTTCAGGAAAATAAGGGATAAAAGAAGAAGCCGTTAAAACACCATTTAGTGTGTATTTAGAGACAAAATCATTTGTTTTCGTAAAGTTTTCTTCCCACTTAAGGTGTATCGGGATATTATCTAACAAAGCGGTTCCAATCATTTTTAATTGATGATTATCGATTTGCAAGTTAAATTGTCCGTCTTTTAATCTGAATTTCGTTTTAGGAACATCTGCTTCTGCTTGATTGAGTTCAGCTTTGATGTTGGTATTAACTTCCTGAACCGTTAGTGTTTTTTTAAGAGGAAATTGAAGACTTATATCTGCCGAAGCTGTTCCATTAATTGTTTTTTGATTAATTTCAAAAGTTTTTAGCAAGTCGAGAGGTGGTAAAGAGATGAGTTCTAACGCATCATGAAGAGGTCCTTCAGCCACTAATTCGATATCTGCTAATTCTGTGTTTGTTAGAAGGTCCGTAAAGTGGAGAAATCCATGTTTTAATTTCAAATTTCCAGATTGACCAGATAAGACATCAATATCAACACGACCTAATTGTAAGATGATATTAGCTGTTACATCAGTTACTTCTGGCATGCCTTCAAGATAACTGACAACACCATTTGAAACATTTAATAATCCCTTGACTTCTGTTAGCTCTGGGCCTTTAAAATTTAAGATAAAATGAGCTGTATCGACATTACCGGCCGTAATATTCTTTTGAACCCAAGCATGAGCATTTGAACCCAATAGAGATGGCCAGACATCAGGAACTTGTTGAATAGGAACATCGTAAATAGTTGAAGTTAAAGAACTTTCAATAGCATTTAAATCGCCTGTATCAAGGTAAGAACCCAATCCTTTGATTGAAGCATTTAAATCAACAGAGGGTCCATTTAATGCTAATGAGGAACGGCTAATATTCAATTCATCTAAGTAAGAAGAAAAATGCCCATTTATTTGCATTGTTTGAATAGGATAAGTTGTATCGAGTGGTTTTGGTAGATAAATACTGCTGGCCGTATCGACAGAAGCTGTAAAAGAAAGACGACTGGCAATGAACCGAGGTCCTTTATCAATATTTTTAAAGTTAAATTTTCCGGTAAATTGACCATCTAGAGAGACATTAACACCATTTAAAAGCGGCATTAAGAAAGAAAACTTTGATAAAAGTAAATCTTTATAATTATTTTCAAAGGTTAATGTTTGTGTGCTTCGTTCATAAATTCCTTTCAACCAAAAAGGCGTGAAAGTACCATCTATATAACTATTTGCATAAAGTTGAACATCCAGTTCATTTGAACCCAAACTGGATATTTCCAGATTTAGTTCCGGAATTAGAATAGATTGTTCTAGTTTGACAAAGTCAAAGACTAATTCTCCTTTTTCTATTTCCAGATGATGCAGATTGTCCATATGGTTTAAAGCATAGTGCATTCCGTTTGCAATAGCTTCTGACAAGGAGCTTTCATCATAAGTTCGTCCATTTGTTTTTCCGATTTCTACTTGCAAATAAGGTTGTTTCATGTAAATGGAGGAAGGAACGAAGTCTCCTATGATAAGGCGGAGAGGATTAAGAGATATTGTTGCTTCCGGGACACTGGCTAGGACAGAATTATCAGGGCGTAGTAGAACAAGGTTTGTTGCTTTAACATCTAAGAAGCGACCATTTTGAAATCCGAGTTCAACATAAGCACTTTCAATTTCAACACTCAGGTCTGTATCTTCAGGTGTTAAAATATCGACTAAGATAGGTGTTAAACTTTTCACTTCGACTGGGCCGGAGGCCAAACGAGCAAATCCTAAAATAGTTAAGACCAAAGTTAAAGCGATACACACCTCTAAAATGCGATAAAAAATTTTAAATATCAGATGAGCCGCTTTTTTTGCTTTCATTTAAAAAACCTGTTGAGTAAAGACATTTTCCATAAAGAACAAGGCAAAGAAACAAATAATAGCAGCAAGAAGCGGAGTGATAATCCAACCACGAGCTACTCGCCATAGTTCACTCATTTTTAAACCTTGTCCTTTTTTTAATAAAGAAACACCGATGACCGCACCGATAACAGCTCCTGCACTGGATAAGGGGACAAGGGGAAAAGAGGGGAGGTGATGCGTTTCGAGAAAAGTTTTAAGAGAGGTAGAAGAAAATAAGAATAAAACTAAAGCATGACTTGTGACCACGACAAAAGCTTCAATCGGAGACATTTTTAATAAACCATCACCGACTGTTTTAATGACAGAGTGTGAATAAGTGAAAATCCCCAGAGCAATTGCAGAACCGCCCAAGAAAAAAAGTTGTTGTAAGGGAGTAATGATAATTGCATCTGTAAGAATAATTGGACGGAACGGAATGACGGCGACAAAAGGTCCCATTACATTACCAATATTATTGGCTCCCAGTGCATAGGCAGAACAAGCACCGGCAATAATCAGTCCTAATCGAGTATAAGCATCTCGATAAAGCATACCAATTGGTTTTGCTTTTAAATAAGCTTTGAGGAGAAGCATTAACGCTAATGCAAAAAAAGCAGCCAAAATCGGACTAGTAAACCATGCGACGACAATATCTAAAACGATGGGGACATTAACACTGGTATGTGTATAAAGGCTCCATCCGATAATGCTACCGACAATCGCTTGTGTGGCCGAGATAGGTAAAGCAGCTTGCGTCATCAGAAAAACAGTGAAAGCGGCAGCTAAAGCTGTAATAAAAGCGGCTGGTAATGTGGTAATAGGTCCCAAATTTTCCATCGTTTCAGAAACACCGGCTCCACTGAAAACAGCACCTAAGATAACACAAATGCCGGCAATAATAGCGGCCGTTCGAAAAGAAACCATTTTTGTGCCGACTGCAGTTCCAAAAACACTGCTCATATTGTTGGCTCCTAAGGTCCAACCTAAAAACAATCCGCTGGATAAATAAAACAAGGTAATCAGCATTAGAATGACCTTTTCACTGCCATAACGGTTAAACTATCAGCAACATCTTCGGCAATATCTGAAATTTCTTCTATGGCTTGTTCAAAGAATTTTAACTGAAGCTTATGTGCGAGTTCTAGTTCAGGATTATCAAAAATCGCACTCTTAAGAGTAGTTCCTTGCTGATCAGCCTGTTTTTCAAAGAACATTACTTTATGGAGCGAATTTTCAATCTCCCCATTCATGGCAAAAAAACTGCGTGCGGAAACGACTAAAGCCTCCACACAGTCTACAACCGTTTCAACTAACTCTTTAAAGGCTGCGTCAAAAGCATCAGGAATAATTGGCTTTTCATTTGAGTACATAAATAAAGCACTTTCATATTTGTTGATTGTTCGATCAACTCCTTCTAATAATAACAGAACATCTGCTCTGGAATCCGGTAAAAGCGTGTGTTCATATAACTGTGATTCAATGTCTCGACGAAGCTGGTCATTTCGAGCTTCAAAAGCACTGACTTCCTGACGTTTTTTATTAAATTCATCTGTAAAACCATCAGCCAAATATAAATCTACGGCGCGTTCAAATAACAAACCGCCTTCTGAAATGTTATTTAAAAACTCTGTAATTTTACTATCAATTTCTCGTGTTTTTTTAAACAGTGTAAAACCGCGGATTTTATCATCCATGAGAGCCCCCCAAAAGTTGTTCATCTTCTGTTTGAATATGTGATGCCAAAGCGGCGGATAAAAATAAATCAATCTCTCCGTTTAAGACGCCGGCTGTATCTGAAGTTTCGACATCCGTGCGAAGGTCTTTTACAAGTTGATAAGGTTGTAAGACGTAAGAGCGAATCTGATGGCCCCATCCGATATCTGCTTTTGTTGCTTCAATGGCTTCTGTTTTTTCAGCGCGTTTTTTTAGCTCAAGCTCATATAAACGAGCACGAAGCATGCTCCAAGCTTCGTCTCGGTTAGCAAATTGGCTGCGTTGATTCTGGCATTGAACAACAATACCTGTCGGAAGGTGTGTAATGCGAATAGCACTATCCGTTTTATTAACGTGTTGTCCGCCTGCGCCTGAAGCTCGATAAGTATCAATACGACAATCAGCTGGGTTAATATTGACTTCTATGCTGTCATCAATAACGGGATAAACCCATACGGAAGCAAAGCTTGTATGTCGCCGAGCATTTGCATCAAATGGAGAAATTCGAACCAAGCGGTGCACGCCACTTTCTGTTTTTAACCAGCCATAAGCATTTTTCCCTTTGATTTTTAAAATAGCAGATTTTATACCGGCTTCTTCTCCGGGACTTTCTTCTAAGCATTCAACTTGATAATCATGTTTGTTGGCCCAGAAAGTATACATCCGTAAAAGCATATCAGCCCAATCTTGAGCTTCTGTTCCGCCGGCACCGGGATGAATTTCAAGGAATGTATCATTACTGTCTGCTTCTCCGGATAACAGGCTTTCAAGTTCTTTAGCTGCGGCTTCTTTTTGAAGTGCTTCTAATTGAGCTGCGGCTTCAGCTAAGACTGTTTCGTCATTTTCTGATTCCGCCAATTCAATTAAGTCGGCTAGGTCTTTTTTATTCTGCTCTAATCGTTGATAATCAGCAATATCTGCATCCAGCCGATTTTTTTCAGTCATCAATTTTTGGGCTTTTGGAGCATCATTCCATAAATTGGGATCTTCTGTTAAGGCCGCTAATTCTTGTTGTCGAGACAGGGCTTTGTCCAAGTCAAAGATGCCTCCTTAGCAATCCGAGTGATTGCTCAATGGCGGTTAATGTATTAGCGTATTCAGCGCGCATTAGTAAAGTCCTCCTAAATCGGGAACATTTTCGGGTTTTAATGTCACATCTTGTCCAATGATGGGTGTTTCATAGTTCAAATCAGTTTCTTTTCTGAACGCTTCTAAAATAACTTCTTTATCTCCGGGTTTAGCAGGTTTGCCTGTTTTAAGGTTGACGCGTACCAGTCGGACCCCGGGAGGAACACGGAAAGGAATATCCGGTTTATCTTTAAGTGCTGCAGCCATAAAATCACGGAAAATCGGTGCGGCAACAACACCTCCGGTGTCTCTTGGTCCCAAAGTTCTCGGCGTATCATATCCGACATATACACCGACAACCAAATCTGGAGAGAAACCAATAAACCAAGTATCAAAGTTATCATTACTGGTTCCTGATTTTCCGGCCAAAGTCCGTTTGACAGTTTGAGCAATACGTCCTGTTCCTCGTTCAACCACGCCAGTCATAATATTAACCATTTGATAAGCGCTGACGGGGTCTTGTATTTGTTCGCGTTCATCAGGAATTTCAGGAACGACGGCATTTGTTGCCATGCTTCCTTGGCAATTTGGACAAGGACGTTTGTCATGTTTATAGATTGTTTTGCCGGTTCTATCTTGAATGCGGTCGATTAAATTCGGTGTAATTTTTTTGCCGCCGTTGACTAACATTGCATAAGCTGTGGTTAATCGGAGCAAAGTTGTTTCACCCGACCCTAAGGCCATGGATAAAACGGGTTGTAAATTATCAGCGATACCGAATTTTTTTGCATATTCAACTGTTTTATCAATTCCGACAGCTTGAGCCAGCCGAACTGTCATTAAATTACGGGACTTTTCAATACCTACGCGTAAAGTTGTCGGACCATAAAATATTTTTGTATAGTTTCGTGGTTTCCATTTTTCTTGTCCAGGTCCTTGATCGACGACAAGAGGCGCATCCAAAATTAAACTGGATGGTGTGAACCCGTTATCTAAAGCCGTTAAGTAAACGAAAGGTTTAAAAGAAGAGCCGGGTTGACGATACGCTTGAACCGCTCGATTAAATTGAGAACGTTGATAGCTCAGCCCTCCGACCATGGCAAGAACACGGCCCGTATGGGGATCTAAAGCAACGATAGCGCCTTCAACTTCTGGAAATTGCTGTAAATAATAAAAAACTATTCCGTTTTTATTTTCTTTACCTTCAACATAAATAACATCTCCAACACTGAAAACATCAGATGGGACAACGACATCTTTATCGACATAACCGTCTGGTAAGGCTTTTCTAGCCCAACGCATGTCTTTTACCGGTATGATACCTTGACTGCCGTCCGCCAATCCAATAGTTGTATTCTCTTCATCCATTGAAAGAACAACAGCTGTTTTCCAGCTTTCGGGTAAGTAGGCCGGACGAGTAATCGTATTTAAATTTTCTGTCCAATTATCCAAGGTCTGAAAATGCTGAACGGGCCCGCGATAGCCATGTCTTTTATCATAAGACAAAAGACCTTTTAAAAGAACATCGACGGCAATATTTTGTAAATGAGGGTCCAAAGAAGTTCGAATGGATAAACCGCCTTGATAGAGTGCGTTTTCACCGTATCTTTTTTCAATCATGCGCCGAATTTCTTCATTGTAATAATCCGCATTTTTAACAGTTTCATTTAACTCACGTTCTTGCACGACAATAGGTTCTTTTTTGGCTTCGTTAGCTTCAGTAGCAGAGATGTATCCTTCTTCGGCCATACGATCAAGTACCCAATTACGCCGTTGAATAGCGTTATCATAATTCGTAAGTGGATTGTAATTATTGGGACCTTTTGGTAAGGCTGCTAGGAAAGCTGTTTCTGCTAAAGTTAGTTCATCCATGGATTTGTTGAAATACATTAACGCCGCTGAGGCAACGCCGTAAGAGCGGAAACCCAGATAAATTTGATTTAAATAAAGCTCTAAGATGTGATCTTTATCGAAGGTTTGTTCAATCCGCCGAGCCAATAAAGCTTCTTTAATTTTACGTTTAAAAGACATTTCATTAGTTAAAAGAAAGTTTTTAGCAACTTGTTGTGTAATTGTAGAAGCTCCGACCAAGCGTTTATTTGTTCCGATATTTTTGATGTTAATAATAACCGCTCTGGCGATACCGACGAAATCAATACCGCCATGGTTATAGAAATTTTTGTCTTCAGCAGAAATAAAAGCTTGAATAACACGTTTTGGAATAGCTGTAATAGGGACAAAAATTCTTTTTTCTTCGGCATATTCAGCCAAGAGCTGACCATCACTGGCATATAAACGGCTAGTAATGAGCGGTTCATATTTTTCGAGTTGTCGATAATCCGGTAAATCTTGGCTGAAATGAATAGCCACGAACATCCCTATTCCGAGCAGAATAAAGCTAAAGAAAAAAAACAGGCTAACAAGTGTTGCCAGAAGTCGCATTAAAAAATGTTTTTTCATGCTTTACAAGATAACAAAAAGCCTATTTTTTGGCAAGCATTATTTGTTCATTTCAACGAGATAAGAACGAATGCCGAGCGCTTCAGCGCCTTTAATGTCATTTTTGGGATTGTCGCCAATCATAATGACTTCATGAGGAGATAGATTTAATTTTTCTAGCCCTTGTTTAAACAAGGAAGAATGAGGTTTATCGACACCGAGTTCATCATTCGTAACGATGAAGTCTATATACTTGTTTAGTTTCATCCGTTTGAGTTTATTGGTTTGAATAGTTCCGAATAGATCTGTGACTATGCAAACAGGAATATTATTTTTGCGGCATTCTTTTAAAAAAAGAAGAGCGTTTTTATCTGGTTTGGCTTTTTTATATAAGTTTTTAAAATAAATTTCTTCTAATTGATGAGCTAAGAGATAAGCTTTTGGAAAATTCTTTTTTTCTAAGAACAATTGAAACAAGGTAAAGCGAGAATGAGCGGAAGGAACGGCACCTAAAAGATCGAAGCGTTTTTTCCAAGCTTTTTCATATTCTTTTTCAAAATCTTCACGAGATATCGGCATTTTTTTTCGGAGAAATAAGTATACCTTTTGAAGAGCATATTTATTGGCAGAAGAAAAACAATAAAGTGTATTATCTAGGTCAACTAAAACCCCTTTCACATGAGTGAGGTCAATTTTAGGGAAATTAATTTGTTTCATCGTTCTCTCTTTCTAGTTATGGTTTCAGCATAACAAAACCAGATAAAAAGGCAAGTCTGAAAATATTTCTTTTATAAAGGGAAAAGAAGGAATGTATTTTTCATTTGAAAAATCTGATAATCCCGTTTATATCTATGAACAGAAGAAATCATAGCAAAGAGAGGAAAAATGAAATTTGAGTTTAAAAATTCTGAGGGTGCTTTACAGGGGACATTGATTGCGCCTGTTTTAGAGGGGATGGGTGTTCCACCTCGATTGGCTCGAGAAGATAAAGAAGAAACACTGGCACGTGCGATAACCGCTCAGAATTTTAATGGTTGTAAGGGTGAGTTTTGTACAGTTTTATTGCCGACGGGCTTGAATGTGACCTTGGTTGGTGTCGGTAAAGTAGAAGGCGGTGTAGAGACATGGCTTCAAACAGTCGGAGGTTCGTTGGCTTCTGTTTTGAAAAAAGTTCGTCAAAAAGAAGTCATGATTTGCACAAGTGGTTTATCAGAAGTTAAAGTAAAAACGGGAACTGCCGCAGCATATTTGGCTTTTGGTTTAGGGTTGGGAACTTATTCATTTGATGTTTATAAAACAAAGAAAAAGGAAACCCCTGAAGTAGAACTTGTTCGTATTTTGTCTTCTGAAGTCGAGGCGGATGAGAATGCCTTTACCAGCCTTTTTTCAGTTTTGAATGGCGTGTATGAGGCAAGAGATTTAGCCTCTGAACCGGCGAATATGCTTCCTCCTCGAGAATTCGTTGAGGCCGTTAAAACGCTAAAAATGAAAAATGTTGCATTAAAAGTTTTAGATAAAAAGCAAATGCAAAAGCTTGGAATGAATTTAGTTTTAACAGTAGCTCAAGGTGCTTCGGAAGCTCCCTATCTTTTGATGATGGAGTATATGAAAGGGAAAAAGGATGAAGCTCCTGTTGTTTTAGTAGGCAAGGGCGTTTGTTTTGATAGTGGTGGCATGAATTTAAAACCAACGGCTGGATTAACACATATGAAGTATGATATGGCAGGTGGAGCAGCGGTTGTCGGGACGATGCGTGCTATTTCTGAGTTGGGATTAAAGCAAAATATAGTTGGAATTGTTCCCTTGGTAGAAAATATGCTGTCTTCTAAAGCCGCTCATACGGATGATGTTGTTCAGGCGATGAACGGAAAAACGGTTGAGATCAGTAATACAGATGCTGAAGGACGATTGATACTGGCTGATGCCATGTGGTATGGGCAAGAGACATATCATCCTCAAATTATGATAGATATTGCGACTTTGACGGGCGTTATGAAATATGTTTTCGGTAGTCAGTATGCTGGCTTATTTACAAATGATAATAGTCTGGGAACTGCTTTGAAAAAGGCATCGGAAGAAACAGTTATGGATAAGATTTGGGAATTACCTTTACATCCGGAATATGAAAAAATGTTATCTTCCGATATAGCGGATTTATCTAATATCGCCAAAGGTGGTGAAGCAGGTTCTGCGACGGCAGCTATGTTTTTGAAGAACTTTATTGCAGAAGGTGTTAAATGGGCACACTTGGATATTGCCAGTGTTGGATGGCTGACAGCTGACAAACCTTGTTCTCCGAAAGGAGCCACAGGTTTCGGTGTTCAGTTATTAACACAATATTTAATTAACAGGGAAGATTCATGAAAGCTGTTGTGCAACGTGTTTTATCTTCTTCTGTTTCTGTAAAAGGAGAAGAAGTCGGTTCTATTGGTAAAGGATTGACCGTTTTATTGGGCGTCGGACATGAGGATGAGCTGACAGATGTCGAATGGATGGCACAAAAGCTTGTTAACTTGCGTATTTTTGAAGATGAAAATGCCAAGATGAACCGTTCTCTTCTGGATGAAAAGGGAAGTATGTTGATTATTTCTCAGTTTACTTTGTTCGGAGATTGTGAAAAGGGGCGTCGTCCGTCATTTACCGGGGCAGGAGAGCCTACTAAAGCAAAAGCATTGTATGAAGCTTTTATCGAAGCTGTGAGAAAATTAGGTGTTCCAACGGCAAACGGTATTTTCCAAGCAGATATGCAAGTTTCAATTTTAAATGATGGTCCCGTCACTTTAATTGTGGAAACACCGGCTCGACAAAAAAGACTTGCTAAAGAGGGTATTTCTCATTTAAATTTGTCACCGAAAGAGCAACAGAAGTTTGATGAAGAAGCAAAGCTGGTTCGTCGAAACTTAAAATTGCGCAAACAACAAAGAGGATAGAGATTATGGATAAAATCAGAATTGTGGGCGGTGCGCCTTTAAAAGGGCATGTGCGAATTAAGGGAGCAAAAAATGCTGTTTTGCCATTGATGGCGTGTGCGCTTTTAACAGACGAAGAAGTTGTTTTGCGAGATGTTCCGAATTTAACAGATATCCGAACAATGACGGATGTTTTGGTTCATTTGGGGGCGGATGTTTCTTTTGAGGGGAATGTTCTGCGGATTAAAGCAGCCAATATTCATTGTTGTGAAGCTCCTTATGAATTGGTTTCACGGATGCGTGCTTCTTTTTGGGTACTAGGTCCATTGTTGGGTCGCTTTGGGCATGCTAAAATTTCTTTGCCCGGAGGATGTGCTATCGGGACACGACCTGTTGATCGGCATTTATATGCTATGGAGCAATTGGGCGCAGATGTTCAGATCCAAAACGGATATGTTGTTGCGAAATCTGAAGGACCGTTAAAAGGAAATAAGGTTATTTTCCAGCTGCAAACGATGGGTGGGACAATGAATACCATTATGGCGGCTGTTTTGGCAAAGGGACGAACAGAAATCATCAATGCGTCTGCAGAGCCTGAAGTGACGGATTTGGCTCGATGCTTGATTGAAATGGGCGCTAAAATACAAGGAGCCGGTACGCGTCGGCTTGTTATTGATGGCGTTGATAGCCTTCACGGAACGAATCATACCGTTATTCCAGACCGTATTGAAGCTGCGACTTATGCTGTGGCGGCAGGTATTACCGGTGGCGAAATTTATATGGAAAATGCTTTTTTGCATTTAATGGAAGATGTTGTTTTTACTCTGACATATATGGGACTGGATGTGATTGAAAAGAACAATGGATTGGTTGTGAAAGCGACAGGATGTGAATTAAGGGCAACAGATATAGCAACCGAAGAATATCCTGGTTTTCCAACAGATGTTCAAGCTCAAGTGATGGCTTTGATGTGCTTGGCAAAAGGGACATCAACCGTGACAGAGAATATTTTTGAAAATCGCTTTATGCATGTTCAGGAATTAGTGCGTATGGGAGCGGATATCCGGTTGCAAGGAAGCCGAACGGCGATTATTCATGGCGTTTCGAAATTATCCGGCGCACAGGTTATGGCTTCAGACTTACGCGCTTCTGCCGCTTTGGTTTTGGCAGGTTTAGCCGCTGAAGGAGAGACAATTGTTAATCGTGTTTATCACTTAGACAGAGGCTATGATCAGCTAGAACAAAAAATGCGGGTATTAGGCGCAGATATTGAGCGTATAAAAGGCTTGCCGGAAGAGTAAAATTAAAGAACGTGTTGCTTTTGAGCTAAAATTTGACGGGCAACATGTTTGTCGCAGGAACCTTTAGCTTCCGTATAGCAAGAAAGTCCTTCTCCGTTAAAAAATACGAACAAGGCGCAATCAGGTGCTTTATATGCCCAAGTTTGATGAGGTTTTTCGGTTCGGACAAGAGCCGGTTCGCCTAAAATAGCAATAATTTCTTCTGGCGTTTTTCCTTGTAAGGTAGATAAACTATCAGATTTAGCTAATGTTAAAATGGTATTTGTCTGCTTATCGCCCACTTGCATGCAGGCGGTTAAGAGCATTAAACAGAATAAAAAGATGTATTTTTTCATGCGAAACAGGATATACGTTTTTTTTATTTTTGTCAAGTTAAAGATAAAAAATTGACTATTAACGAATAAACTAGTAAG
The DNA here is from genome assembly GCA_949282845.1 of uncultured Alphaproteobacteria bacterium. GTDB lineage: Bacteria > Pseudomonadota > Alphaproteobacteria > CAAHEQ01 > UBA3637 > CALXXX01. The sequence continues at coordinate 13,119 of CASDQF010000013.1, forward strand.
AATAAAACGATAGGTTAAAATTATTAAAATATCGATTAAAATTTTTAATAGGAGTGTCTTGTGTTTCATACCATCTTTAATGCAAAACAAGTCTTTCGCAAGAAAGATTTTCATTTGACAAAATCTCTTCAAAAAGGTCGAGGTATGATAGAACTCTTAGGTGTTTTGGCGTTGATAGGTGTTTTATCAATAGTTGCTTTGACAATGTATAGCAAGCTGCAAGTTAAGAATACAGCCAATGATATCTATGATGATATTCAACGTCGAACATTCGTTTTGTGGGACAAAGAAGATTTAAGCGTTTATGAGGCAGAAACAGAGATTCCTATTCCGGAACTTAAAGAAAATCCGTATGATGTTTCTGTTTATCGGGTGGAAGAAACGGAAAATGATGGTGCTGCCTTTGTGGTTGAAATTTCAAATTTGACACGTGAAACGTGTGTGGAGCTTTTGCATAAACCATTTGCAACGCCTTATATGCTCCAGGTTGGTGATCGAGAATTTGATCCTAGTAATCCGGATTACAGTGTTTGTGACATTTTTGATGAAGCGGCTGTGACGTTATTTGTTTCATCTGCCTGGGCTGTTGAGGGAAAAAAAGTACTTAGAATTCCTTTTGGTTTATTTGATTTGACTCTTTCTTCTCCTTCAGGCGATTGTAAAAACGAACAGACTTATAAAAGTTATACAGGAGATAAGAAGGAATGTTGTTTGGATTATGCTTCTGTTGTTCCGGTTCAAATCGATGGGTATAATAGCGAAAGTTGTTGTCCACTTTATAGAGGGAATAAAGCAAATGAGGCTGTTCCAGTTAGTGGTGGAAAAACGTTGTGTTGTTATGGAAATGAGCAAGCGGCTTTTAATCCTGATGGAGGATATAGATGTTGTAGTTATCCATTACCTGTTTTAGGTGGAACAGGAGAAGCTTGTTGTGGAAGTGTTAATTATGATACAGGAGAAATGACAGAAGTTTCGAGCATGCAACCCGTATTTACTGGGAAAAAGATTGCTTGTTGTTTAGAAAATGGAGCTTACAAGAAAGAGGATGGATTTTATGGATGTTGTAGTAGTTTAGATACGGATTACGGTTTTGCAACTGATATCTTTGGAAAAAATTATCAAACATGTTGCGACGTGACGCAACATGCTTATGTCAATGATAATGGGGAAGTTCAATGTTGCCAATACTCTAATACCGATGGGGGTTATAATGCTTTTGTTGATGTAATTGGAGCACCTAATCCTCGTAAAACCTGTTGTTTGAAAATTATGAAATCTTCTCAATTTGTCGGGTATTTTAAGAATAATCAATCTTTGTGTTGTGATGGAAGTGTTTACAAGACAGAGTCAGATTATGAATGTTGTGCAATTGAGCGAGGATTTGATGATAATCTTCAAGAGACAATCACTATTATGCGTCAAGTTGTTGATGTTGTCGGTGCGCCAAAAAATATGCAGACGTGTTGTGAAACAACAAAAGAAGGAAATGCCGGAGCTGTTTGGAAAAATGGAAAAGCAACATGTTGTGAACCTGAGGATACAGTTTTTCAAACACTTGAAAAAGAATACGGTTGCTGTAATAATTCAGCTGAATTTTTAGACGTTATTGGATTTCCACAACAACAATATTGCTGTGAGAAAAATCAATATGCTTACTGGACTGGGACAGGCTATGGCTGTCACAGTGTTCGGGGAGAAATTAAGCTGATAGAGGGTTATCCTAATACAGATTACGAAGTAGTAGAAGGTGTTTAAAAAAAGCGCCTAATGGCGCTTTTTTTATAATCCGCTTTCCAAAAAGTTATTAACTTTTGCTATGAAGCCGGCAGGATCTCGCAGTGGTTCTCCTTCAATGGCTCGAGCTTGATCGTATAAAACCCATATTGCATCCAAGACTTTTGCTTCTTCTTTTTTTTCAAAAATCGCTGTTGCTAGTTTCTTTATGACAGGATGACGAGGATTGAGCTCTAATGTACGATTGCTCGCAAAAGCTTGAGCTTGTCCATGTTGCTTCATCAAGCGTTCCAAGTGAATGCTCATTTGTCCTTCTCCGGCAACGAGAGCAACAGGAGATTTATTTAAACGGTTGGTAATTTTAATGTCATTGACTTCTTTTCCAAGTACTTCCTTAAATTTAGCAATTAAAACGGTTTGAAGGTTTTCTTCTATTGATTCTCCTGTTATTTCTTCGATTGCTTTGACTTTATCAATGTCCACATCCGGATGTGTTATCGGACGAATTTTTTTACCATCATATTCTGTAAACATTTGAGGCCAGAACTCATCAATAGGATCGGTTAATAATAAAACTTCAATTCCTCTTGCCGTAAAGCCTTCTAACTGAGGATTATTTTTAAGTGTTGCTAAATCGTCTCCGGTCAGATAGTAGATATTTTTTTGTTCTTTTGGCATACGAGCGACATAGTCAGCAAAAGATGTTAATTTATCATCTTTTGTTGAGGAAAATAAACATAAGTCGGCAATTTTTTTAGCGTTTTCCTGGTCTTCATAAAGACCTTCTTTAAAAACAATGCCGAAATCGCGCCAGAAAACTTCATAATTTTCTTTATCTGTTGCTTTTTTCTTTAATTCATCCAAGAGCCGGTGAACAATACCTTTTTTAATCTTTGCAAGCACAGGCGTATGTTGCAGCATTTCACGGCTGACATTTAAAGGCAGTTCTGAAGTATCTATTATTCCTCTTACAAACCGGAAGTAGTGAGGTAATAAATCCGTGACTTCATCAGAAATAAAGACACGGTTGACATATAAATTTAAAGCATGTTTTTTATCCGGTTGAAATAAATCAAATGGCGCTTTTTGAGGAATAAACAGAAGAGCTCGATATTCAATTACGCCTTCTGCCGTATAGTGAAGCGTCAACCAGGGTTCATCGAAATTATGTGTTAAATGACGGTAAAAATCACGATATTGTTCTTCTGTGATTTCTGATTTCGGACGCGTCCACAAAGCAGAAGCTGAGTTGATAGTTTCATTTTTCCCGTCAGCATCTAAGATAATTGGAATAGAAATATGATCTGAGTATTGACGAATAACATATCTTAGCCGCATAGGATCGGTGTATTCCATAAAATCTTTTTTGAGATGTAAAGTAATTTTTGTTCCAACAACAGCTTTGGATTCTTCTTCAATCGTAAATTCACCTTTGCCGGAGCTGCACCATAACCAACCTGTTTTGTCTCCTGCTTTGCGCGTGAGAACTTCGACTTTATCAGCCACCATAAAAGCTGAATAAAAACCAACGCCGAATTGTCCGATAAGAGCTAAATCTTTTTTAGCATCTCCGGTTAGATGCTTGGCAAATTCGGCAGAGCCCGATTTAGCAATAGTTCCTAAATCTTCAATCAACTCTTCTTTATTCATTCCGATACCGTTATCAATAACAGATAAAGTTTTTTCAGATTTATTCGGTATCAATTTAATTTCGAAAGAACCATGTTCTTTCATTAAATCAGGGTGTGTTAAAGCTGCATAACGGAGCTTATCACAAGCATCGGAAGCATTTGAAATGAGCTCGCGTAAAAAAATCTCGCTATGAGAATAAAGCGCGTTGACGACGATATCTAAAACTTGGCTGACCTCAGCCTGAAAAGCATGTTTTTCTTGTGTCATTATTTAACCCTTTCTTGTTTTTTTGTTTACCTTTATATGGGGGTAAATACATAAAAAAGCAAGTCTTTAAAAAAGATACTTGTGTTTTTTTTCAAAATGAGCTATGTAAGAGTGGTTTTAAAAAACGAATAAGGAGATTTAAGATGCCTTCAGTAGTAAGTGATGCTTGTCAATTATGCAAAAGCTGTGTAGAAGTTTGCCCTGTGGATGCTTTCCATGAAGGGGAGAACATGGTTGTTGTAGATCCAGATACATGTATTGAATGTGGTATCTGCATTTCCGAATGTCCGCATGGTGCTATCAGCTCGTCGGATGAAGCGGATGAAAAATGGGTTCAATTCAACGCTGAAAAAGCAAAAGAATGGCCACAAGCAGAAAAATAATTTAAAAAGAAAAAAGCCGATCCTTTTTTGGGATCGGTTTTTTTATCTTTGCTTTTTTTTAAAAAGTGTGCTATATAAGAAAAACGAAAGTAAAAAAGAGAAGGAAATAAATGTCAAAAGAATATCGTTTTAATCCAGGTGATTTTGTTGTTTATCCGACTCATGGCGTTGGAAAAGTGGTTGATATTACACAATCGGAAGTCGGCGGACAAAAGTTAGAGTTAATCGCCGTCAATTTTGATAAAGATCGTATGACCATGCGCATTCCTATGACAAATATGAATAAAACGGGGCTTCGTCCTCTGTCCAGCAAGGATATTATGCAGACAGCTCTTGAAAGTTTAAAGGGTAAGCCTAAAGTTAAAAAGACGATGTGGAGCCGCAGAAGTCAAGAATATGATGCAAAAATTAACTCTGGAGATCCATGCTTGATTGCCGAGGTTGTGCGTGATTTGCATAAACCAGCTGATAAAGGTGAGCAATCTTATTCTGAAAGACAAGTTTTTGAACAAGCTTTTGGTCGTTTGGCTCACGAGTATGCTGCATGTGAATCAATTGATTTAGAAGAAGCATCGAACCGTTTAAAATCTATTTTATCTGGAGAATAAAAAAGGATACTTTTAAAAAGCCCTTCTTTGAAGGGCTTTTTTTTAAGTGGAAATACTTCAGGTGTTTATTCTGTGGCGAAAAAGCAAGGTCTAAAGAGAAGTTTTTTCTTTCTTTTTTGTCATTTTTTTTATATACTTAGCTTTATGATTGAACAAAAAGACATCTTTTCGCAAATAGAAGATAAAAAACGAATTTGGGTGATCGGCTTTCCTGGAGGTGATGCTGTTCGTCTTCGTTTTTTGCACAAGAAAATTTCATCTGAATTCTGTGTCGGCGATGTTGTCATCTATTTAGGTAATGTGATGGGGAACGGTTTAGATTCAGTAAAAGCCGTAGATGAGGTATTACTTTTTCGTAGGGCTCTCATTTCTATTCCAGGAGTTTCTCAATATGATATTGTTTTTTTGCGAGGTCAACAGGAGGAAATGTGGTCTAAGCTGATGCAAATACAATTTGCTCAAGAACCGTTGGATGTTTATAAATGGATGTTAGCCAGAGGACTGAAACAAATTTTATTATCTTATGGTTTGGATCCGGAAGAGGGGCTTCGTATAATTCCTCAGGGAGTTGTGGCGATATCTCGTTGGGTTGCGGCACTTCGTTCGGCACAAGCAGCCCATGATGGACATATTGATTATATGGGATCTTTGAAACATGCGGCTTATACGGCAGATGAAAGTATTTTGTTCGTTCATAGAGGTTTACGGCATGAGGTCTCTTTAAATCTTCAAGGAGATGCATTTTGGTGGGGAGGAACATTGCCATTCGTTCGTTCGTATCCTTATCTTCAATTTAAACAGGTTATTCGAGGTTTTCCGACGACGACACAAGCAGGGGTGATTAACGAACCTTATTATACAACAATCGCTAGCGGTGGTGGATATGACGGTCCAATTTATGCTCTTTTGCTTGATGAAAAGCATGTACCTGTTAATGTGATAGAATCTTAAATTTGTTCTTCTGCTTCTTTTTCTGGAGCAGTAATCAACATTTTTGTAATTCGATTACCTTTTTTATCTAAGACCTTAAAAGTGAAGCCATAGAAAGAATAAGAAGCTCCTTTTTTGGGGATTCTTTCTGTTTCATATAAAAGTAGTCCGGCGATTGTCGAGGCTTGGTCATCTGGTAAATCCCAACCGAAATTTCGATTTAGATCACGAATCGAAGCAGAACCGTCAACCATAATGGTTCCATCTGGTTGAACAAGCGCGTTTAAAGATGCTTCTGGTGGATTATCTGTTTCATCGATAATATCTCCGACAATTTCTTCTAAGATATCTTCTAAGGTGACGATGCCTTGGGTTTCACCATATTCGTCAACGACAATGGCAAAGTGTTCGCGACGTCTTCTATAAGCTTGAAGTTGTGTTAAAAGCGTTGTTGTTTCTGGAATGAACCAAGGAGCTGTGGCAACACTCATAACATCAAAATTTGTTAAATCTCCATGTCGAGCTTGTAAGGCACGTAATAATAATTTTGTGTTTAATATACCAACGATTTTGCTTTTACGTTCTTTCCATAACGGAATTCGTGTATAGGGACAATTTAAGACTTTTTCAATCAATGTTTTCACTTCTGTATTGACATCAAAAGAGACTATCTTACTGCGATATGTCATGACTTCATGAACTTCAACTTCACTGAGATCTAAGACGCTCTTCATCATATTTTTTTCAGAACGAATAGAGGCACTTGTCTGCATATTTAAAACACCACGAAGTTCTGTTTTAGCAGAGTCGCCTAATTTTTCATGTTTAAGAAGACCTAAAATAGCCATTACGTTTTTAACGACAGAGTTGACAAAAGCAACAAGTGGGGTCAGTAAAAACGTTAACAGTTGAACAACCGGAGCAACAAATAAAGCAATCGTATTCGGATTTCGAATAGCATAAGTTTTGGGCATGATTTCACAAAAAATCAAAATGACAAAGCTGACGACAAATGTGGAAATAAAAACTCCCCAACGTTGTCCCAGTAATGTAATGCAAATGCTTGTAGTAATCGCTGTAGCAGCAATATTCACAACATTATTACCAAATAAAATCATACCGAGGAATCTATCGGATTTTGTTTTAACTTTTGTGACAATTTTTGCACGTTTATTTCCTTTTTTTTCCATTTCGTGCATTAAAGGTAAAGAAGCCGCAGTAAAAGCTGTTTCCGTTCCCGAAAAGAAAAAAGATAAGAACAGACAAGCACATAAAATCAAAACAGAACCAATCATTTTTAATCCTTTATCGCAATAATATGATTTTCTTTTAACAGTTTCAAAAGTCGCTCAATTGTTTTATGAATAGCTTCTTGACGTGTATCAAGCGTTAGATCGGCATTTGCATAAAGAGGATAACAATCATGAACCAATCGTTCAATTGCTTTTTTGTTATCTTTGGCTGGGACTAAAGGACGATGTTTGCGTCCTTCCGTTCGATGACTGAGTAAATCAACATCTGCGCGTATCCAGACGGAGATTGCATATTTCTTAGAGATATTTTGTGTCTTTTCAGAAAGAAAAGCTCCGCCTCCAGATGATAGAACACAAGGAGGCCCTTTAAGTAATCGCTCCATAATACGTTCTTCTCCTAAGCGAAATTCTTTTTCTCCGTAAGTTGCAAATAAATCCGAGATACTGCATCCTGAGGCACGTTCAATTTCTTTATCGCTATCAACGAAAGGTAAGTTTAAGCGTTTTGATAAAATTTTGCCTAAACTGGTCTTGCCGCATCCCATCATGCCGACTAAGAGAATAATTTTGTTTTCTAAAAGTTCAATGTTCATGTTCGTTATTGACAGTTTTTATTCCTTCATATAATCTACTTTTCATAGAATAACAAGTCTTTTATCGTCTGTCTAGTGAAAGCAGGAAAAATGAGAAAAGAAAAAAAACATTATGGAATTAAGTTAATTTTGTTAGCTTTAATTGGTTTTTGCGTTTGGGTTTTCTTTTGGGATAAACCAGCGCCAAAAACGCCGATTGAAAAGACCTTAAGCAATGATGTTCTTCAAAATTAAAATTGCTTTAATCGCTTTCATCTTAATTGCTTTTCCCGTATTGGCACAATCATCTTCTGTTGTTGTAGAAGAATTGCCAACGGTTTATGTTAATACTTTAGGACTTTCTAAAAAATTGCCTTTTACATCTTGGGGGAATTTGTCGGTTTCGGAAGAAAAAAAGCTTATTGATGCCGTAACACTTAATCAGAATTCTCCTGTTCTTCGACAGATGGTGCGATCCGTCCTGATAGAGCGAACTGCCTTACAAGATAAGGATGAGAATGAGGAGAAATATTTTCTTTTGCGTTTATCAGGCCTTTTACAGTTGGGGTATTTTTCAGATGTATTAGCTATGATAGAACAGGTTCCTCCTTCTTCTTTGACAGATCAGATGGAGCAATTAAAAGTAGAGGCTCAACTTTTTCAAGGAAATTGGAGAGATGTTTGTCCTTTTGTCCATTCTCGGTCGGCCTCTACCGCACTTTTTTGGCAAAAAGCAAATATAATGTGTTTAGCTCTTGAGGGAGAACAAGATAAAGCGTTGTTATCTTTTTCTCTCTGGCAGGAAGAACATACAGAACCAATGCTTTTTACAACACTCATGGATGCTTTTTTAAACGGAGCGCCTTTGAGTAAGCTGGATTTATCTGAAATTCGTTCAATAGAACTGTCTTTAATGAGCCGATTAGGTATACTTATTCCAAAGCAAAAACCTGAAATTAAAACAATTGTTCCTTTTCAAACTGCGGTTAACATAGAACAGCTTTTAAAACACTGGCAAGTTGACGGCGTGCCGGAGCAAGATCAACTTTATCGATTGCACGTATTACTTTTGTATGGTCAAATTCTACGAACAGATTTAAATTTCTTGCAAACAGAAGCGATACTGAATTTACCGTCGTTAGATGGGAAGGTTTCGTTTTTCTCTTTTTCACTAAGAGATAAACCACAATCTGCAATAACAGGAGCGGATTTGTTGAGAGCTTTATTTATGTTAAGCGAGCGAGATGTTAATCTCGAGAATGCTTTTTTAATTTTAAATAAAGGTGGTTTGGATGTTGAAAATTGGGTTTTGGAGCTCATTCATTGATGAATCGATGGATTGAAAATTTTTTAGAGGTAATTGTTGCAGAAAGAGGAGCTTCGCTCAGAACAGTACAAGCATATCAAAGTGATTTAGAAGATTTTGAAGCTTTTTTAAAATCAAGAAAAGTTGTTTTGGAAAAAGCAGAGGATGATGATGTCGCTGATTATATGCATTTAATTGTTAAAAATGGTTTATCGGCAAAAACACAATCTCGCCGTTTATCCGCGCTTCGAGAATTTTTTCGTTTTTTATATTCTGAGAATTTCAGAGATGATTTACCAACGGATAATGTGGATAGTCCGAAGACGGGTAAAGCGCTTCCTAAATATTTGTCGGAAGAAGAAGTTTTGTCTTTGTTGCAGGCAGCGGAAAAAAAAGATATTCGTTTAAAAACGATGTTGGAGATATTGTATGCCTCAGGGATGCGTGTGAGTGAACTCGTGTCTTTGCCACTGGCTGCTGTTTTGCATAATAATACAATGATAGAAATAGTAGGGAAAGGAAACAAACAACGTTTAGTTCCTTTGGATGATCCTGCACGGCGAGCTATTGAAAAATGGTTGATTGAACGTGAAAGATACTTAAAAAGAGGTCGGACATCTAAGTGGTTGTTTCCATCAAAAGCAAAGCAAGGTTATATGACACGGGACGCTTTTTTTAAAGAGTTAAAAAAAATCGCTCTTAATGCAGGTATTGATCCGAGTCGGGTTTCACCTCATGTTATTCGACATTCTTTTGCTTCTCATCTGATTGCGCATGATGCAGACTTAAGAAGTGTTCAAAAAATGTTGGGACATGCTGATATAGCAACAACAGAAATTTACACGCATGTTCTGGAAGATAGATTAAAAAAAATCGTAGAAACAAAACATCCCTTGTCAGGTATGCGTAAAATCTGATATAAGAGAGCCTATGAAAACATTAAATAAATACATTTTAAAACAATTATTCATCGGTTTTTTACTGATTGCTCTTGGTATGACCGGCATTATTTGGCTTTCTCAAAGCCTAAGAATGATAGATTGGATTGTTAATAAAGGTGTATCTGTTAATTTGTTTGTTCAACTGACGTTATTGGTTTTACCTAACTTTATTGCGATTATTACTCCTCTTGCTTTTTTTATTGTTCTTTTGTTTGTCTATCAAAGACTTTTAGCGGATAGAGAATTGATTGTGATGAAAGCCGTTGGAATGTCGCCTTGGCAGTTAGCTAAGCCAGGACTTTACATGAGTTTAGTTTTGGTTGTTTTAGGATATTGCTTGACATTATGGTTGGTTCCTTATTCTGTGACACATTTTAAAGAACTTCGTTTTAAAATTCGGAATGATTTGGCACATGTTGTTATTCAGGAAGGAGAATTTAATAACTTACCGAGCTACATAACAATTTATGTGCGTTCTTTTAAGCCGACAGGAGAGTTGGAGGGTATTTTAATTCATGATGGTCGAGATCCCGAAAAAAGAATAGTCATGGTGGCTCAGAACGGATTGTATGTGATGGGAGAGGAGCCTCGGATTGTCATGCATCAAGGTCGGCGTCAGGAATACAATCGTCGAACAAAGATTTTTTCTTCATTAAGTTTTGATCAGAATACCATGGTTTTAGAGGAGAGTCGTCGAAATAACGAGCGTTCCGCTGGAGAAGAGGAACTTCCGCTTCGTCGGCTTTTAACAGCCAAGTCGACGGATTCTGGTCTAACGCCGGCTCAATTTAGGGAATATAAGGTTGAAGCATTTAAACGATTAACGCAGCCTCTTTATTCATTGGTTTATTTAATGGTGGGGCTTTTACCTCTTTTATTGGGTTATTATAATCGTCGAGGTCAAAACGGGCGTATTTATCTATCAATAGGGGTCGTGATTTTAATTCAATCAATGGCACTTGGCTTTGAAAATTTATCTGAGAAAAATTTGTTGTTTTTAATTTTAATGGGTTTGAATATTTTAATACCTATTTTGACTGGCGTTATTATTTTAAGGCGTGGGTATTTTTTAAAAGAACATTCTCCTCGTAAAAAACGTTCTAAAAAGCGGGTATTTCTTCTTTTTTTAGCTTTTCTTTTCTTATCTTTTTCAGTTAGAGCTGCAGAGCCTCAATTTATCGCAGATACGACAATTCAGAAAGATGCACCGGCCCCGTTTGAGGCCGATGCTGTTTCTTACAACGAAAAAACGGGTATTGTAACAGCGACAGGTAATGTCATTATAGAACAAGCTGGCTCAACGGTTCGAGCGGATAAAATTGAGTACGATCAAAATAAGGATACCGTTTATGCAACAGGGAATGTTGTATTGACACGTCCTGATGGTGTTCAGCTTTTTTCTGATGAGGCAGAACTGACAGGAGATATCAAAGAAGGATTGATTAAAGCCGTTCATATGAAATTAGCAGACGGCTCTATTTTTGAAGCTCAATCAGTTGCTAGAACGGATAAAGGTAATATAACGGATTTTAAGGATGTTTTTTTTACGCCATGTACCTACTGTTCGCCGGAAAAACCTTTGTGGAGTATTCGTGCGGGAGAAGTTATTCATAATTATCGAGAGCAGGAATTTGTTTACAAACATGCTTTTTTAAATTTAAAAGGAGTTCCTGTTTTTTATTGGCCATATTTAGAGTATCCTGACTTTCAGGTGAAAAGAAAAACAGGCTTTTTAACGCCGGCTTTGGCAAGTTCGACAGAAATGGGGTCTGGTTTTGAATTGCCTTTTTTTTGGGCTATATCGGATAGCCAAGATTTATATATAAATCCAACTATTTCTTTTTCACACGTTCCATTAGTGCAGGGACGTTATCGTGGTTTATATCAAAAGAGTGGACTGACGCTTGATTTTTCAGGGACACAAAATGATGATGATTATAATGGCGAGGGTCACATTAAAGCGCACTATGAGTATGATATTACTGATCGTTTGCGTTTTCGAGGAACTTATTTTCGTGTGAGTGATGATACTTATTTTAGACGTTATCCCATAGATAATGTTGATGATCAAGCACCTTGGATACAAAGTGATGCAGCGTTGGAGCATTTTGGAGATAATTCTTATGCTTTTGTTAAGATGTATGCATTTCAAAACCTGCGTGCGGATGTAGACAATGGAACAATGCCTAAAGTTCCTCAAATTAATTATGAATATGTGACGCAGCCTTTATGGAATGGTTTATATTCGGTTTCTCAGGTGAACGGAGCTGGCGTTTATCGACATGAGAAACCGGAGACAACGCGGTTATCTTATTTGCAGGCTTTGCGATTGCCTTATATTTCTTCGATTGGAGCGGTTATCAATACCGAAGCAAGTGTTCGTTTTGACGGTTATTCAGTTCAAACAGTCGAAGATGAAACGAAAAATATGAGCCGTGTTTATCCAAATATTTCTATGGAAGTTCGATATCCATTAATGCAGCAAGGAGAAAATTATAGCCAAGTATTAGAGCCAATTATTATGGGTGTATGGAGCACGAATAATAGTAATAAAGATATCCCAAATGAAGATAGCTTAGATTATGAATTTGATGATACGAATTTATTTTCAGCCAATCGATATGCCGGGTATGATCGAGTTGAAACGGGCGCGCGATTGAATTACGGTATGCAATGGACATTATATGGTCCGAAAAATATGTCTATTTCAGCTTTATTCGGACAGTCTTATCGTTTTCGTAAAGATAATAATGTGATGGAGGGAGCCGGTTTTGAAAATCATTTTTCCTCTTATGTCGGACACTTGAATATGAACTTAAAGGATTTTGGGATGAATTATCGTTTCCGATTGGATCAAGATGATTTAAGTCAAGAAATGTCGGAAGTCAGTTTGTATGCGGGAAGAGCTCCTTTCAGAATTTCACTGGGATATTTTTATATGCAGGCTAGCCAAGAGAATAAAGTCAGAAATTATTTAAAAGATCGAGAAGAAATTTTTGGGCAAGTTAATTCTCGTTTGACTCGTTCGTGGTCAGCTTATGGTTACTATCGGTATGATTTAGCTGAGGATGGAGGCCCGATTGAAGCTGGTGGCGGCTTGCAATTTGAGAATGAATGTATTATTTTACTTTTTTCTGCCGAAAAAGAATTTACAAAAGATCGCGATTATAAAGGAGACACATCTTTTTATGTGCGTATGGTCTTAAAAACGTTGGGAGCTGTATAATGAGAAAAATTATTTTTGCAGTTATCGGATTATTTTTGGCGACAGTATCTTCAGTTCAAGCTTTTGAGATTGTCGCAACAGTTAACGATGAAGTTATATCAGATTATGATATTGATATGCGATTAAAAATGATGCAAGTTTTGATGAAAACGCCGATAACGGAGCAGACCAAAAAGCAAGTTTTAGATACGCTTATCCTTGAAAAAATAAAGAAACATGAAGCGGGAACAAAAGGGATTAGCGTAGCAGAAGGAGAAATAAAAGAAGGGCTTTCTTTTTTGGAAAAGCAAAACGGAATGGAACCAGGAACGTTACAAAAGATTTTGAAAGAAGAAGATGTTTCTTTTGATACTTTAGAAAATCAAATTACTGCTGATTTATTATGGCTTAAAATTCTTCAATCTGAAAATGAAGAACCTCCGGTTGTTACGGAGAAAGAAGTGAATGCTCGATTGGATGAGATAAAGAAAGAAATGATGAAACCAACTTATCTTTTGGCAGAGATTTATATTCCATTCGGTTCAGATAAAGCAGCAGCAGAAGAACAAGCTCAAAGTTTGTTTGATAGAGTTGTAAAAGGAGAGGTTTTTCCTGAACTGGCTGCTCAATTTTCAAAAGGGAAGACCGCTTCAATGGGAGGAGATTTAGGATGGGTTTCCAGCGGAGCCTTAGAAAAAGCTGTTGATCGTATTCTGGAACAAATGGAACCTGGCCAAATGTCTAAGCCAATTGAAGGAGAAAAAGGATATTATTTAATTTTAATGAGAGATAAACAAAAGGCATTGACATCAACGGATGTGGAAGCTTGGAGCGTTGCTCAACTTTTATTACCCAAGGGGCAAAAGGATCGCTTTTCGGACCAATTAGCTAAAACAGATGGAAATCCACAGGCTTTTACTTCTTTGGCCATGCGTGAAGGATTGAAAGGTTCTGGTCTCATGCCGGAGATGCCTGTTCCACGGATGCCTGATCAACTGTATGAATTATTAAAAGATGCTCCCGTAAAAAAAATTGTAGGTCCGATAGAGGCTAATGATTTTGATTTGTTTTTAATGAAATGTGATAAAAGAACAGTTTCTGTTTTACCCAAAGCTGACATGATAAAAAAACAGCTTGAAATGGAAAAAATGGAGCAAAGATCAGAAAAAAAACTTCAAGAGTTAAAGAAAAAAGCGGTGATTGAGAAGAAATAATGTACATTTTAAAGGATATTCTTCAAAAATATAATCTGCAGGCCAAAAAATCGTTAGGTCAGAATTTTATTTTAGACGGTAATTTACTTCATAAAATTGCACGGACTGCTTTAGTCGGCTTATCTCCTCGCGTTGTTTTGGAAGTCGGTCCTGGACCTGGAGGATTAACTCAAGCTCTTTTAGAAGAGGGTGTTAAGCGGTTGGTTGCAATAGAAAAAGATAATCGTTGTGCGTTAGCTTTGCAAGAACTTCAAGCAGATTTTCCTCGACAGTTGGAAATTTTGAATGAAGATGCTTTACTGTTTGATGAAAGTCAACTCGGTCATGAGATTTGTGTTGTAGCTAATTTGCCTTATAATGTTTCAACAGTCCTTTTGGTGAAATGGTTAAAACAAATTAAGCGTTTTAGTCGTCTGACTTTAATGTTTCAAAAAGAAGTAGCTGAGCGTTTAACGGCTCGAGAAAATGAAGAAGCTTATGGTCGATTATCTGTATTAACAGGTTGGTTAGCGGATGTCAGCATTGAAATGATTTTACCTCCGGCAGTTTTTACACCGTCTCCCAAAGTCACTTCAGCATTAGTTCGAGTGATGCCTAAAAAAGAAGCTTTTGAAAATATTTCATTTAAAACAATGGAACGAGTAACAGCAGCCGCTTTTGGTCAAAGGCGTAAAATGTTGCGATCTAGTTTGAAAAGTCTAGGAGATCCAGAGGCTTTATGTGCCGTTGCGGGTATCCCTTCTACAGAACGTGCAGAAAATGTCCCTGTTGAAGGATTTTGTAGAATGGCAGCTTTTTTGGAGAAGGAAGAAAAATGATTTTATTAGCGCCGTTATTTCATATTTTAATGACTTTTTTAGAACTTTATATTTATGTCGTTTGGGCAGAGATTATTCTGAGTTGGGTCATTGCTTTTGGCGCAGTCGATATGCGTCAGCAGTGGGTCAAGCGTTTATCTAATGCATTAGGTTCTGTGACGGAGCCGGTATTAACTCGTATTCGTAATTATATTAAGCCAATAGGGGGAATGGATTTTTCTCCGATGGTTTTATTGTTTATTCTTTATTTGATTCAGGAAATTTTATGGCGAATGATACACCCTATATAAAAGAAACACCGACGGGCTTTTATTTATCCGTTCGCGTTTTGCCTGGGGCAAAACATTCAGGTATCGAGGGAATTTGGAATAATCAATTTATAAAGATTACGCTTCGGTCTCCGGCGGTGGACGGTAAGGCAAATGAGGCATTGATTGAGTATTTATCAGATATTTTAAAAGTCAAAAAAAAATCAATTTTTTGGGTGACAGGACAAACATCTCGTTGTAAACTTCTGTTTATAGAAATTTCTGAAGTAAAAGAAAAGGAAGAAAGAATAACATGGTTGAAACACATATTATTGACGGAAAAATGATCGCAAAAGACTTTCGTTCTCTGGTGGCGCAACATGTTCGTAAATTAGGTTCAACACCACGTTTGGCTGTTATTCTGATTGGAGAGCATCCAGCTTCTTTGATTTATGTTCAAAACAAACAAAAAGCAGCTCGAGAAGTCGGTATTGATGTGGATGTTTATCAATTATCTCCAACAGTCACGGAAAAATCAGTCTTAGATTTAATCGCAGAACTTAACGTGAAAAAAGAGGTTAATGGTATCTTATTACAACTTCCTGTTCCTCCGCATTTAGATAGCTCTCGGTTAATAGAAGCAATTGATCCGGTAAAAGATGTCGATGGTTTGCATCCGGAAAATGTGGGAAAAATGGTGACAGGACGTCCGGCGATGATACCTTGTACACCTCTTGGGTGCATATATCTTTTACGTCATGTTCTTGGCAACTTAGAAGGGAAACATGCCGTTGTTGTCGGTCGTTCTGCTTTAGTCGGTCGTCCTTTAGCTCAATTACTACTTAGGGAAAACTGCACGGTTACGCAAGCTCACTCTAAAACAGTTCATCTTGCGGAAGTTTGTCGCCAAGGAGATATTTTAGTGAGTGCTGTTGGGAAACCAGGCTTAATTAAGCGAGATTTTATAAAAGAAGGGGCAACAGTTATAGATGTGGGCATTAACCGTTTGGAAGATGGGAAAATTGTCGGAGATGTTTTGTTCTTAGATGTGATGGGGCAAGCAGCGCATGTAACGCCGGTTCCTGGAGGCGTCGGTCCTATGACGATTGCAATGCTGTTGTTTAATGTCGTAAAAGCTGCAGATCAAAGCCTTTCACAAGCGACAGATTTAATTCCTTTTTGACTTAAAAAATGCTTTACAGTGTAGTTTGTCAGGTTTATAATATATAAAGTACTATTATAAAA
>CASDQF010000014.1 GCA_949282845.1 uncultured Alphaproteobacteria bacterium
GATCCCCGTCTTCTCCGCATCCCGGCAAATCATAGTTCGCTTTACAACGACCCTGATAACATTCTTGACACTTATTGTTACAGTCCGCATTCGTCTCACAGGCCTTCTCAAAATAAAAACTCATCATCGTGCTTTCCGTCGAAACATCCTTATACGCTTCACATAGCTCTGAATGTCCTGCTGTATATAATATCTTCTCCGTCCCTATCCGTATCTCATCTATGTCCGTCGGTTCCATCTGTAAAATTAAACTACATATCCGTCTCGGAATAGACGGCGCTTCTACCTTGTACACATACCCAAATTCATCCGTCTTTAACGTCTTCATCGTATAACCCATAGAAGACAACTCATCTTGTAAATCCGGAAACTTAAACCCATATCCCGTCGGTCGTATCTGATAATACTCATCTATCATCGGCACATTCGAGGCACGTAACATCACATCGTGGATTGTCTCGTTCGCTTTATACTTGTTCATCGCATATGTAAATCCAAACAATGCCGCTATGCTCAATACACCTACAATAACCAGCACCCCCAGCATCTCTATCATGCTGCGACCTGATTGAGAAAAAAGCGAAAATTGTGCTCGAAGAAAAGAAAGGGATTTGCTTATACGAAACATCTATATCTCCTTATTTTATTGGTAAAATAATCATACCTTATTCATAGTTGATTTGTCTAGATATTTTTTTAGATAAATATTTTATTGAGAAGAGAACAAATCACCTTGTGTGGAAGGGGAAGATTTTTTCTTTTGATGATTTGGCGTAACAATAACGCGTCCATCTTTAAATGTTAATGAGAGTT
Organism: uncultured Alphaproteobacteria bacterium; assembly: GCA_949282845.1. Lineage (GTDB taxonomy): Bacteria > Pseudomonadota > Alphaproteobacteria > CAAHEQ01 > UBA3637 > CALXXX01. The sequence goes on from CASDQF010000014.1 coordinate 814, forward strand.
GTGATTTTTTTTGAGCTTCATTTGCCGAGGTTACCAATCGTCCGGTATTATCTGCTACTAAGGCAAAGCCTTTATCTAAAGTTCGTTCATAGCTGTTGGCTTCTAACAATCTGGCGGCTAAATCAAATCGGTCTTTTTGTTTCTCAAAAAGGGTTTTCCAAGCTTGCGAAAGCCGCTCTGTTTTGTCATCTAAACGCTGCGCATACATTAAAGTTAAATCTGTTAAATTGGGTAAACCTCGAACCAATCCCTCTATTTTCATATTCTTCTCAATTAATAATCGCCTCAAGGCATCTATCAGGCGATTTTTTGTACCATCAAGGGCTGTTTTTATGTCAGCGCGGACAGGGACAGCTTTTTCTGCAGCACCTGTGGGTGTCGGGGCTCTTAAATCCGAAGCATAATCAATTAAAGTGGTGTCTGTTTCGTGTCCGACGGCTGAGATAAGAGGAATTTGACTATCTGCTGCGGCGCGAACAACGATTTCTTCATTAAAAGGCCATAAATCTTCTAAACTGCCGCCTCCTCTTGCGACGATTAGAACGTCTGGTCGAGGAATGTGTCCTGAGGCCGTTTCTATTCCTTCCAGAGGAATAGCATTAAATCCTTGAATTGCTTTTGCAATTTGTTGAGCTGCACCTTCTCCTTGGACTAAGACAGGCCACAAGTAAACTTGACGGCCAAATCTGTCACGGATGCGATGCATAATATCTCGGATAACGGCGCCGGTTGGAGAAGTTACAACACCAATGACTTCAGGCAAAAAAGGGATTTTCTTTTTGCGAGAAGCGTCAAAAAGTCCTTCTGAGGCTAACTTGCGACGTCTTTCTTCCAAGAGCTTTAATAAAGCACCTTCTCCGGCAGCTTCAGCGGTTTGCACAATCATTTGGTAATTCGATCGACCGGGATAAGTTGATAGATGTCCCGTGCAAACAACCTCCAATCCATCTGTTAAAGCGCGGCTGGTTTCAACAGAGCATCCGCGCCAACAAATCGCATTTAAGACAGATTGCTCATCTTTTAAAGAAAAATAAATATGTCCTGAAGCAGCTCTTTTCACACCGGAAACTTCTCCTTTAACGCGCACATGCTCAAAAGCTGTTTCAACGACATCTTTTAAGGTGGTCGAAATTTGTGTGACGGTGAGTAAGGGTGCTTCTGGGAGCATCATTTTTGACGTAAATCCTTATAAAAATCTTTCATGAGTTTTTGACATTCTTTTTCATGCAGACCACCGACAACTTCCGGTTTGTGGTGACATGTTGAACAATCATAAAGTCGAGGGCCATGCTCGACGGCGCCTGATTTTGGGTCATAAGCACCGAAATAGACTTTATCCAGTTGAGCCCAAGAAATAGCGCAAGCGCACATAGCGCACGGTTCTAAGGTTGAGAAGATGGAAAAACCGGTCAGATTATATTTTTCTAATAATTTTCCGGCTTTTCGTACAGCAAGGACTTCAGCATGAGCCGTTGGGTCGTTTCCGGAGACGACTTCATTACGAGCACAAGTCAAAATTTCATCCGTTGTTGTGTTGAAAATAACGGCGCCAACAGGTGTTTCACCGGTTTGGAAAGCTTCTTTGGCCAGTGTTAAAGCAAGATTGACAATATCTTCGTTCATTTTTTACTTCCTTTCTAGTGGTCCTGGCAGTATACTAACATAATCATGGAAAAAGGAAAAGAACGAATCGCAAAAAGAATAGCTTCTGCAGGGTTATGTTCTCGTCGAGAAGCAGAGACCTGGATTTTAGCTGGTCGTGTTGTCGTTAACGGTCAAAAGTTGTTGACGCCCGCCTATTTGGTTAGCGATACAGATAAAATAGAGGTAGATGGTCATCCTTTGCCTCAGCCGCAAGAGGAGAGATTGTGGTGTTATCATAAACCAGCTGGATTAGTGACGACACATCATGATCCAAATGGACGTCCGACGGTCTTTGAACATCTTCCGAGACATCTGCCGAGAGTGATTTCTGTCGGACGCTTAGATTTAAATTCAGAGGGTCTGTTATTGTTAACGACTTCCGGTGAGTTAGCTCGACAGCTGGAGCACCCAAAGCATGGTTGGAAACGGAAGTATCGTGTTCGTGTGCATGGAATGGTGACTGAGGACATCATTCGGCGTATTTCTAAAGGTGTGACGGTAAAAGGTGTAAAATATGCACCTGCTTTTGTGGAAATAGAGCCTCAACAAAGCGGTGGAAAAAATCAATGGATTACGATTACCTTAACAGAGGGGAAAAATCGGGAAATTCGGAAGATGATGGCTTCTTTCGGTTTGGAGGTCAGTCGTTTGATACGCGTTTCTTATGGACCATTTCAGTTAGGATCATTACCACAAGGAGCAACGCGTGAAATTCCTAAAAAAGTTATTAAAGAGCAATTATCATGCGAATAGTCGGAGGAAATTTACGTGGTAAAAAGCTAATGGGGCCGCTTGACACTAAGACACGACCGACTTCTGATCGTGCTCGAGAAGCATTATTTAATATTTTAAGCTCTTTTTTATTGAAAAAAGGACGTCTTTGGTCGGAAATTTCTTTCTTAGATGTATTTGCGGGGACGGGTGCCGTTGGCTTAGAGGCTTTATCTCGAGGAGCTCGTAAGGTTTATTTGATTGAAAATCATTCCGAAGCTTTAAAAGTTATTCGACATAATATTGCCGGTTTAGATAAAATAATCGTTTTGGCGGTAAATGCGTTGCAGCCGGCTTTTACGACAGAACCGGTTGATGTGATTTTTATGGATGCACCGTATCGAGAAGAGCTGTGGGAAAAAGCGTTAACGTCTTTAGCTCAAAAAGGGTGGGTGAGTTCGAAAACTTTAATCGTTATTGAAATAGAAGATACAGAAGAAGGCCTTTTACCCTCTGGTTTCGTAAAGATAGATGATCGGCAATATGGTCGCGGTCGTTTTTTGTTTTGTCAGATGAAAAAGAGATAGTGCTTGCATTTTTTCTTTTTTAAGGCTAGGCTTTTCTTATGGAGGAGGAATGGACGGTTTAAAAGGACGTTTTTCATCACTTTCTCAGGCAGCCCTGTCGGCTTTTGCCGGTCGTCCATCTGAATTGCAAGAGTCAGTGTCTTTGCCAGCTCCTTTTCGATTTGCGCAAGATATGTCAAATGCGGAGCAACGCACTTTTTTAAAATTATTAAATGATGGATTGCAAGATCCCGCGGCAAAAGAGGCTTTTCAATTTGTTGCTCATCGAGCCCGACAGGTTGTTTTAGGTTTTTCTCGAAACAATAAAACCTCTTTTTATGGAGCTCAAGCTGTGACGCCGGTCGTACAAGATGATGGTTATTATGGTTTTTTTATTCAGGCTGGCGGTGAACGAGCTTATTTAGTTCAAAGTATTGCGCGCGAGCTCGTAAATTTTAAAATGGATGTTAGCTTTTTACAAAAAAAGAATGATGCTCAAAAGATCAATGACGATGAAGTTAAAATAGCGGATATGACGCTTCATGTGCCTGTTTTGCGTCATGTTTTGGCATCGGATTCACGGCTGCGCGGTATTCGGCTTTTGACTGCAGAAGGAGTCGGTTTGGAGATACCTGAAGGAAGGGGGTTGTATCAAATAACATTACATCGGTTAAATCAATCCAATATGCAAAAGGGGATACCGTGCCTGCGGTGGATGGTTAAGGATGAAAAAGATTCAGAAGCTCGTTTAATGACGCGTGCGGATTTTGATAAAGTTGCGGATAAGTTGACAGAGGCGATGAGAATTTTAGATAAAAGCGGAGCTGTTCCCTTAACACAATATATGCAGGAAAAAGGCAATCGAAAAGGATTGGCTGCCATGAAGTCGGATGTTTTGTTAAAAGCGGGATTAACTTTTTTGTTTGATGAGACACGTCAATTTGCGCCGCTGTTGTGCTCTGTTCCTGTTATTCAAGGAACGCCGGCATCTTTGAAGGTGTCGCCACGGTTAATTCCGGCTGATGAGCGATTGGAAAGGCCGAAGCGCATAGTCGGGTATACTTTAGACGTGAACGGCGTGCCAATGCGCGGAGACGGAACACATGGTTTTGAAGTTCTTCGCGTGAAAGGGGTTTGGGCAGAAATGAATAAAGATGAGTTAGCGTTTTTTCATCATACGTTGTCTCGCTTAATACCTGCCGAAGAAAAGCAACAAGCTCCTGCTTTTTGGGCGGCTCTTGAAACAAAGTTGATGGGGAAAGCGGCGCCTCATGTCAGATTAGGCTCAGAACGATTTATTTAAGAACATTATTTTCAATTCGACCGTTCATAAAAGCTTCTATATTGTCTAAGGTTGTCTTTAAAATGCGGTGAACCGCATCAATGGAATTAAAAGCCACATGAGGTGTAATAATCGTTGTATCTAATTGCATCATTTTAAAATTGATGACGGAAACAATTAAAAAATCATGATTTTGTGCATCTATTTCTGTTGAAATTTCACGATGTGTAATAATATCTTCATTTTCTAGCACATCTAATGCAGCTCCGCCGACTTGACCGGATTTAAGTGCGTTATACAAAGCTTCTGTTTCGATTAAACTGCCTCGAGCCGTATTGACAATTAACACGCCTTTTTTCATTTGAGCAAAGGCGTTTTTGTCAAGTAAATGAAGGTTTTCAGCAGTAGCGGGGCAGTGTAAAGTGATAATGTCGGCCTTTTGATAGAGCTCTTCCAGTTCAACATAAGGAACACCGGCTTCTTTTAATTTGGGATTTGGAAAAGGGTCATAGGCTAATATCTTCATGCCGAAAGCGTTTGCCAGGCGAATAACGTGTCGACCAATAGCGCCGGTTCCGATAACGCCTAAAGTGCGTCCGAATAAATCAATGCCGATGTAATCATTCATGTGAACTTTGTTTGCTTTCATTTCGGATTTTGCTTTATAAATTTTGCGCGCAAGTCCAATCATCGTTCCCATTGTGAATTCTGCAACGGTAATTTCGCCATAATTTGGAACATTTTCCACAACAATTTGACGGTTGGTCGTGTAATCAAGGTCTATATGGTTAAAGCCTGTTGATCGAGTGGCAATGAGCTTTAAGTTTTTGAAGTGATCTAAGACGTTATTTTTGATGATGTCGGAATGTGGAAAAATGGAAATAATTTCAGCATCAAAATTTTGTTCTAACGTCTCAACGGCAGGATTGTTAAGGTCAAAATCATATAAATGATACTCCACTCCGGACAAAGGATGTTCATTTAAATAGTTTCGCGTGATATCATCGACATCAAAAAATAAAATTTTAGACATGTTTCCCCCTCTTTAAAAGTTTTTTTAATAAGATGGGATATCTTGTGCCTCTTTGCAAGAGCAAAAGGCTATTTTTGAAGACGTAATAAAGTTTCTTCAGCTGCTAATTTGTCAATAACGGTCTTTAAGAAAAATTCCATTACCGAACCTTCACTGTAATCGGCAGGAGCAATAATATTTACGCGTTTATCTCGAATAAGACTCTTTGCCGTTTCATGGCTTGCGGGCTCTTCCGGTCTGTAAACAGCGGCTGAATATCCGCCGGAAGCTTGAACTAAACGCATGCAAGGAATATCTGTTGCTCCGTCACCGACATAAATCATCCGTCTGAAAGGCAAAGGCCTGCTTTCCATCGGTAAAAAAGCATTGATACCAGCGTTATCATTGATGTCAAGACATCCTTTATTTATTCGAAATAAAAACTGTGTTTTCGTCGTGTAATTTAAAGCCATGGCCGGCCATTGCGCAACACCGTTTGCGTCATACATGAATGAAGAAGCGTAAATACGATGAAATACATGAGCAATGCTTGTTCCTTCAATCATTTCTTTTAAGCCTGATGAAATAATATAATGTTCAACTTCAAACCCTTTTTGTTGACCATAGGTGTTTATTCTGTCAAACCAAGTCTCTACTCCTTTAAAAAGAGCGACATGTCGACCATAATTTTGGAAATCGGAACGTGTAAAAGGAATATCTCGAATTTGGGATTCTTTAATCATAAGATACATATATGCTAAGACATCATCCATGTCTTTTTGTTCCGCAAGCTCTTTTGATTTTTGCCAAAATTCTTTTGGGGAAATACCCAGCTTTTTCATAAAGTCATATTCTTGCATATTGCCGGGAGAAAGTGTTCCGTCAAAATCATAACATACGGCAATTTTTAGATTGAGTTCGGACATGATTTAAGAATCCAGTTCTTCATAATCTGCATCAATGATATTTTCATCTGTCACTTTTCTACGATGATTGTTTTGCTTTGTTTGTGCAGATGTATGGAATAAATTTTCCCAATTTTTGCGAATTTGTTGAGCTCGAAACCAGGAGACAATAAAGAAAAGCAATAAAAGAGGCAGTGCAATATACCAAGCAATGATTAGCAAAGCTAATAAACCAAGAAATACAAGAACAGGGGCTAACAAAGTTATTAATTTTTGAAACATTCTATCTCCTTTTTATCTTTTAAGATAAGAAAAATATGTTCAAAAATCAAGAGCTAAGTAAAGAAAGGTATAAGCCCCTGTTAAGGGGCTTATTGAATTGTTTTTTACTTAAGAAACGATTTTAGTAGGTCGTCTAATTTTTTTTCTTCATCAGGAGACCATCCTAAAATATATTGCTGTCCAACCACAATTAAAGGTGTTCCGAGTCGTTGTGTATTTAATTGTAAAGCGTCCACGGTTTCTAAAAAACGTTCCCATCCATCAGATGTTTCAATATCAATAAAAGAGACGGAGACATCAGGATACTGTGTTGATAAATAGGCAGCAGCGTGATTGCAATAAGGACACATATTTTTTGTAAAGAAAAGAACTTCAGGAGTTTGTTGCAGATCGACAGTTTCTGTTTGCTCTGATACAGCAAGATTTGTTTCATCATTTTTCTTCTCTTCACATGCTGTTATGAAGCCACAAATCAGTAAAAGGACTAAAAGTTTTTTCATTTTTTCCTCCTATTCAATACAACAATCGACAGCTTTACGGACAAAACTTTTTATTTTGGTAAAAGCCCCTTCTTTTGCCGGAGCTTCGGCAGAGGAGGCTTTATCAATCGAGGTTGTTTTCGTTGGGATGCTTTTATCCTCAATCCATTTTATGTCTTTTGTGTCGATTAAATTCATGTTTAGCCCCCAAAAGAGACAATACAGTTCATAAGATTGATTAAATAAAGTGTATGCTTCTTCTGGATGTCCTAAGCTTTGTTGCTTTGTCCCAACTTCCATGAGCCTTTCAGCAGATGCCAGTAAATGTTTTGAAATACACCACACTTCACCTTCATAAGCCGGAATTACTTTTTGCATCAGGTTTTTGCGAAGCTCTCGAATATCTTGAACTAAGTCATAAAAATGGGTTTTTCCTGTCTTTGCTCCGGAAAAGACAAGATGCTCCTCAATGGAAATTAAATTCATAAGTGCAATCGTTAAATCTTGATCTGACGATAAATCCTTTGGATTTAATTTTTTTGTTGAATCTATTTTTTCAACATATTCTTTGACATTTTCAATTTTTTTCATGTTTCCTCCTTTTAAAAGTTGTCATATATTGTTTTATATATATTATGATAAAACTATATATAGAAAGTGTCAACAATTAAATTTTATAAAGAGGATTGTACTTGAAAAGGAATTTTAAAATATCGGAATAAACTTTGAAAAGCACTATCTCGTTCTGCAAAAGAGGGATCATTTTTTTCATAAGAATTTTTAAGCTCGGTTATTGTTGCCGTTTTTAAAGCGTCGATTTCTTCGTTTTGATGAGAGAGTTTTTGTGATAAAAAATCTGTTTCATATAAATAAATATAAATAATTTCTCTATTTTTCCCTTCATGAGAAAAACGCTGAGCAACGCCGAGAAAATGTAATTTTTGAGGTTGAATAATTAAATTTAATTCTTCTTTTGCTTCTCGTAGAACAGCCTGTTCAGGTGTTTCAAGGTTGATGCAATGTCCTCCGAAAGAGACATCCCATTTTCCCGGAGCGTTTTGTTTCGTTTGTGCGCGTTGTTGTAGTAGGACATTTTGTTGCGAATCGACCACCCAACACTGGACAGTTTTATGTAAATCGCCGTTCAGATGAACTTGCTTGCGGCTTTTCAGACCGATGGGGCGACCGCTATTATCATAAGTCATCAGTTGCTCATCCATTTGAAACTCCTTGATTTTTATTGTATTTTGAAGATAGCAAAAAAACTTTTTTCAGCAATAAAAAATTTTTGACAAAAATGTTTACAAAATACAAAAAATGATGTAAAATGATTCTATTCAAAGACAAAAGGAGGAGAAAATGGATTTTAAAAAAGAACATTTTAAAGCTTTGGTTTTGGCAGGATTAACAGGTGCAATAGCTGTTGCATGTAGCGGTTGTATGTCTGGTCCTTTTATCTATGAAGGGGGATATGGTGGATATGGATATCCTGTTCCGGCTCAAGCGATTGATATTCCGGCTCCGTCTTATCCGACATATATTCCTCAACCGGCCGGATATAGTTATTAAAAGGTAAAAGAATGGAACTAAATAACCAAAAGATGAAAGCCTTGGTTTTGACGGGCATTATGGGTTCTTTATTAGCGATGACCGGAGGTTGTCATACCTCGAAAGACATTTATATTCCTGGTCAGGAGCCTGTTATGTTCGAGCCGATACCTTATTCAGGAGGTTATTATGGACCTTATTTTGGACCTTCTTTCGGCGTGTTTTGGGGACCGGGTTATCAGTCTCATCCGCCTTTTCATCCTGGTCCGATAGGACCTCATCCGGGATTTCGCCCGGGGCCAAGGCCGATCGGACCTCATCCGGGATTTCGCCCGGGGCCAAGGCCAATCGGACCTCATCCGGGGCCAGTAAGGCCGATCGGGCCTCATCCGGGGGGTCGACCACCTCATCCGGGTTTCGGACCGCATGTTCGTTAATATTGTCTTTATGACACCTGGTTTTCTTTAAAATAAATTATTTTGTTTACTTTTTTGGAAAAATGCTATTATCTATTTATTAAAAATTGGAGGAGAATAAAATGAATTTAAAAAACAATAAATTTAAAGCTTTAGCTTTAACTGCCATTACTGGAGCTATTGCAGCTTTGGGATCAGGCTGCGCTGCAACGAATGAATGGGCTATGCAGAATCAAGGAAATTTGACGTTGCTTAACAGTTTAACAAATCTGGCAAATGCAACCGGATCTATGATGAGCGGTATTACAGGAATTACAGGTAGTGTTCAAGATAAAAAGACAGCAGATGCATTAGAAGAACAAAATAAAATTTTACAACAACAACAACGTAATAATTATCGTCAGCCAAATTACAGACCGGCTCGACCGAGCCGTGGCGGACGTGGACGTTAAGTTCATTCATAAAAAAAGAGCCTTTTTAAAAGGCTCTTTTTTTTTATGCTTTTTCTAGGAATTGCAGGACTTGATATAAAGAATAAGCGTTGACATTTCCTTTTGCTTCTTCTAAATGAGACAAAATTTCGGCAGAGATTGGAACTTGTTTTTGAACTTCTTGACGCGTTAAGCCTTTTTTTTCACGAAGAGAAACGATATAGTGTGCCATAGATTGCTTGATTTTTTGAATTTGTTCTTGTTGCACGGAAGTCATATCTCCTTTGATAAAAATTTATAAAACAACAAAGTTATCACATATATTATTATATGCATTTATTCCAATAAAAGTAAATATATTTTTTTAAAAATACCTATTTAATTATGAATATTAGATAAGATATATATGTTTATTTTCATAGGAATATATGCAAATTTTACACATGGGTTGAAAACAATTTTTTTTGCTCTATCTCTCCTGGGGAAAAAGGGAGAAAAACAGATGAAAATCATTCTGAAAGGGCTGGGTTGGTGTATTGTTCTCATAGTAGCATTAAGCTTTATTTATTTTTTTTGGTATCGAGGGAAACCAAAAGAAGGTTTAGAACATTTTGTTTCTGAAGAGCCGACGGTTGTTGTTCAACGTGTGGAAGCTGCTCCATTAGTTTTGACGCGAAGCTATATTGGAACGGTTATTCCGATTCATTCAGTTGATATTTTACCATTTATCAGCGGCTTTGTGGAGGATGTTAAGGTTAATAGCGGACAGAGTGTTTCTGCCGGTGATGTGATGTTTGTTTTGCAGCAACAAGAATATAAAGCAGCGTTAGATGCACGATATGCGGATATTTTGCAAGCGGCAGCGACTTATCAGAATGCGGAAACTTATTATCAACGCATGAAAAAAGCTGGAGTTAAAGCGATATCTCCGTCTGATTTGGATCAGGCTCAAGCGAACTATTTATCATCTAAAGCGGCTTTAGCTTTGGCGATTGCGAATTGGGAACAAGCGAAAGTCAATTATAATTACACGGTTATTAAAGCACCGATTTCCGGTCTTTTAGGGAATGTTCCCGTGACGAAAGGAGATTATGTCAGTCCATCTGGTCAAGCTTTAGCACGGTTAATACAAATGTCTCCGATACGGGTTGTTTTTTCAATTACGGATAAAGAGTATTTAGAAGAGAAGCGTTCAGGGACTTCCGGCTTATTCCAAAAAGATGCTGTTCGGTTGCGTTTGGCTGACGGTTTGTTGTTTGATATTCCCGGAACGGTTCAGTTTTTGGACAATCAAGTTTCAGAGTCAACCAGTTCTGTTCAAGTTTTTGCAGATTTTCAGAATCCGAACAAAGAATTACTATCGAATGCATATGTAGATGTTTTAGTGGAAAAACAATTACCTGATGGCATTTTAATTTCTCAAAACGCTGTTAATTTAAAGCAAGACGGTAGCTATGTTCGAGTTGTTGATGAAAGCAATCATGTTGTCTCTCGTCGCATAGAGGTGGGTCCTGTTATGGAGGGTAATTATGTTGTTCTGTCAGGATTAGAAGAAGGTGAGTTTGTTGTATTGGAAGCTCCCTCTCGTTTGTCTCCGCAAGAGACGGTTAAAATCAAGTTGAAAGCAGTATCACGACCACCGGCGATGAGTTATTCCAAGAGAGAGGTCAGACGATGAATTTTTCAGCTTTTTTTATTCGTCGTCCTCGTTTTGCGATTGTTATTTCAATCGTGATGATTTTATTGGGGATAATGAGTATTCTTGTTTTGCCTGTCGCGCAGTATCCGAATATTACGCCGCCTCAAATTATCGTTCAGGCCAGTTACCCCGGAGCTTCGGCTCAAGTTTTGGTCGATACGGTAGCGGTTCCGATAGAAAATGAAATAAACGGGGTTGAAGGTATGTTGTATATGAATTCGACCTCAGACGATGCCGGAGATTATAAACTCACGATTACTTTTGATATCGGTGTTGACCCGGATATGGCTCAAGTTAAAGTTGAAAATCGCTTACAACAAGTAATGGCGGATTTACCGGCTATTGTGACACAAGAGGGTTTGAGCGTTAACACACAGTCTGCGAATATTTTGGCAATGTTGGTTTTGCGTTCGCCGGGAGGAAGCCAAAATGAGTTGTTTTTAAGCAATTATGCTTACACTCAAATTTTAAATCCGCTCAGTCGAGTTCCTGGGATAGGGGATGTTCAAATTTATGGTCCGCAGTATAGCATTCGAGTGTGGCTTAATCCTCAAAAAATGACAAGTCTCGGTTTGTCTGTTTCTGATGTCATACAAGCTATAGAAAGCCAAAATACGGAAGCATCCATAGGAGAAATCGGTTCTGCGCCGAGTCCTAAAAGTAATGAACTTGTTTTATCGCTGACAGCAAAAGGGCTGTTAAATTCGGTTGAAGATTTTAATCAAATCGTTATAGCGACGAGCAAAGGCGGCGGCATTGTTCGTTTAAAAGATATTGCGCGTATAGAAATAGGGGCGGATTCTTATAATGTGACGGCTGCTTACGATGATGTTCCGGCTGTGATTATCGGTTTGTCACAAACACCGGGGTCTAATTCGTTGAGAATTATGAAGGCTGTTCGTCAAGAAATTCAAAAGCTCTCGAAAAGTTTTCCGGAAGATATGGAACTGGCGCCAGTTTATGATTCGACGACATTTGTGCGAGCATCAATCGAAAGTATCGTTGAAACCTTGTTTATTACCTTCTTTTTAGTGATAGCGGTTGTTTTTATTTTTCTGCAAGATCCAAAATCAACTTTAATTCCGACCATTACCATACCAGTTTCTTTGATTGCGACTTTTGCTGTTATTTATGTTTTAGGGTATAATATTAACATTTTAACTTTGTTTGCGATGATTTTAGCCATCGGATTGGTTGTGGATGATGCGATTATCGTTGTGGAACGGTCTCAGTATTTAATGCTGAATGAGGGATTGGATGCAGAGGCTGCTTCGATTAAAGCGATGCAACAAATCAGTAGTGCAATTATCGCCACAACATTTGTTTTGTTGTCGATTTTTATTCCGGTTGGCTTAATGGCCGGAATTACGGGTAAAATTTATCAACAATTTGCGGTTACGATTGCAACAGCGGTTGTTTTTTCCGCGTTTAATGCGTTAACATTATCGCCGGCGTTGTGTGCGATTTTTTTGAAATCAACAGAGGGGAAAACAACATCCTCCCAAAAAGGATTTTTTGATTATTTTAATCGAGTATTGGAATGGGGGCGTGAACAATACTTGAAAGCTGTTCGTTTTTTGTCAGCTCGATTGGCTGTTTTATCCGTTTTGATTTTCAGCGTTATTTGTTGCATTGCCGGCATGTTTTGGATAACGCCGACCTCTTTTTTACCTCAAGAAGATCAAGGAATTATTTTTGCAAACATTCAATTACCTGAAACGGCGAGCATCAATCAAACAGAGGCTCTTTTAGGACAGATGAGTTCAAAAATTCGTCAAATAGACGGTGTTTCTTATTTTATGTCTGTTGCCGGAGCCAGTTTATTGGGGGGAAATGGTGAAAATATAGCTTTGGGTGTTGTCGGTTTGGAAGATTGGTCTCAAAGAAAAAGTCCTTCGTTATCGTTGGATAGTATTTTAGAGCGGCTGAACAAAACTTTTGGCGAAGAAAATAATGCTCAAATAGATTTTTTTGCTCTGCCGGCCATACCCGGGGTTGGAAACAGTGATGGATTGTCTTTTGAAGTTTTGGAGCTGAATCAGAATTTATCGGCTGAAGAGTTTTTTAAAGTTTTAGGACCATTTTTAGAGAAATTAAATCAAAACCCGAATTTGTCTTATGCCTTTACGACATTTAGTTCCGGGACACCGCATTTATTTTTAGATATTGATCGCACGAAGTTAGAGAGTTATGGTATTCCTGTTTCAACATTATTTACGGTTTTGTCGACTAATTTAGGTTCTCGATATGTCAATAACATTACATTGGAAGGCCAGATTAACCGAGTTATTCTTCAGGCGGATTATACACATCGCAAAAGTATTCAGGATGTGTTAGATTTACATGTGCCGACCTCAGATGGTAAATATGTTCCCGTCCGTAGTTTTGCTCGTGTAGAGACTGTATTGTCACCAAAGATTATTTACCGTTATAATCAATACTTATCGGCATCCGTGACAGCTCAAACAGCTACCTCTGTCAGTACCGGAACAGCGATTAAGACTGTTGAACAAGAGGCGGCGACTGCTTTAACCAACCAAAATGAAATCGCATGGACCGGGTTGTCATTACAAGAGGTCGAAACACAAGGGCTTGCAGCGATATTGATTGGGTTAGCCGTTATTTTTGGTTATTTATTTTTGGTTGCGCTTTATGAAAGCTGGTTAATTGCGCTCGCAGTTATGTTTTCGAATGTTTTTGCGATATTAGGCGCTTTGTTGGGTTTACATCTCATGAGACATCCTCTAAGCATTTACGCACAGTTGGGATTGGTTCTTTTAATTGGCTTGGCCAGTAAAAATGCTATTTTAATCGTTGAGTTTACATTAGACTTCAGACGCCAGGGATTGAGTATTTTAGATGCCGCCGTTAAAGGGGCTTCGGAACGTTTTCGAGCGGTATTGATGACGGCACTCACTTTTATATTGGGTGTTTTTCCGATGGTGATTGCGACGGGTGCAGGCGCTGCCAGTCAGCGAGCGATTGGAACTTCCGTCTTTTTTGGCATGATAGCGGCGACTTTAGTCGGAATTGTCTTTATTCCGGCGTTATTTGCGTTGTTTGATACAATCGCTTCTCGTGGTGAGAAGGATACTTCTCAAGGAGAAAACAAATGAAATTTTGGTTTTTAGTTTGTTTTTTATGTGTGACAGCTTGTACCGTTGGTCCGGATTATGAACAGCCTCAATTTTTTAAAGATAAAGAAATAGAAAAAGTTTTAAATTTAAAACCTGTTTCTCATAAAGCCAGCGCTATTTCTTATAAAGCTTTTCAAGATAAGACATTAAATAGTTTGTTGGAACAAGCTCGGCAAAACGCGCCGACGGTTCGGGTTGCTTTAACACGTTTGAAGCAAGCACGGGCAAGTTTATCTATTCAAAAGGTCGCCGGATTGCCGATGTTAGATGCTACCGGTAAATATAATTATGTAAAAGAAAGTCGTAATTTAGGCCTTGTTTATGATGAAGACACTTATCAAGTTGGCGTAGATGCTTCGTGGGAGATAGATATTTTCGGCTCGGTTCGCCGACAGACGGAAGCTGCTGTGGCTCAAGCAAAAGCAGCTATGGCAAATTTACAGAATGTTTATGTGTCTTTATCGGCAGAGGTTGCCGGTCAATATATTTCATATCGATTAGCGGAACAATTATTAAAAAACAGCATTGAAAATTTAAAATTAGAGCAAGATATTTATCAAACGGTCCAACAAAAGTTTCAAGCCGGATTAGCAGATGAAATGGCCTTAAATCAAGCTGAGTATGCTGTTCAAACGACGCAAATGCAAATACCTGAATTTGAGAATCAAAAAGAAGAAAGCGCCAATGCGTTGGCTCTTCTTTTAGGCCAGCTGCCCGGGAGTTTAAAAGAGCAATTAAAAACGGAGCAAAATTTAACAGCTAAACCATTTCAATATAATCTGGTGCATTTGTTTGAATTGCCTGTTTCTTTAATACGGGAAAGACCGGATGTTAAAGTCGCCGAAGAAAATTTAATTGCTCAAAATGCTTTGGTCGGAGCCGCTATTGCCGAGATGTATCCGAGTATTTCTTTAAGTGGTTTATTGGGGTTTGAATCTTTTCATCTGAACGATTTGTTGAAAAAAAGAAGTTGGACTTATTCTTATGTTCCAAGCGTAGAATTGCCGATTTTTCATTGGGGGGCTTTAAAAAATAATGTTGAATTGCAAAAAGCGAAGAAAGACGAAGAGCTTGTTGTCTATGAACAAACGGTTTTGCAAGCGGTTCATGATATTAAAAACGCTATGACGGGTATTCAAAAAGAATATCAGCGCAATCAATCGGCGGAACAAGCTTTTGTTCAAATGGATCAGGCTTTTTCTTTGATGAGAGATAAATATAAACAAGGATTGGTCGAAATGAGTGACCTTTTAAATGCGGAACTCAATCGTCTTTCAGCTCAAAATGCTTGGGTAAACAGTAATGCATCTATTTATCAAAATATTATTCAATTTTATAAAGCAACGGGGACCATTCAGTAGAAGAAGATGTCTTGCGTTTCTTGAAAAGGCGTGTTAAGGTGCCTTTTCAGGAGAAAAAATGAAAGCGGCACAGTTAGAATTAATGGAAAATACGCCGGTGGCAAGCGCTATTTTGCGTCTTGCGCTTCCGTCTATGCTGGCAATGTTGGTTCAAGTTATTTATGGCTTAACCGATACTTTTTTTATCGGTCAAACCGGGAATGCAAATATGGTGGCATCTATTGCTTTGGCTATGCCGTTTGCCATGTTGATACAAGCATTCGGAAATATATTTGCCATCGGTGGCGCATCATATATTTCTCGGCAGTTGGGCGCTAAGAATTATGATGAAGCGAAAAGGACGACAGCGACCGTTTTTTATTTGTCTATTTTGTCGGGTGTCATCATCACAATTGTTGTTTTCTTTTTGATGAAGCCTGTTTTGACGATTTTAGGAACGTCTCCTGCGACACGAGACTATACACAATCTTATTTATCTATTTTGACAATGTTTAGCTTTGTTCAAATATTACAAGTCGTATTGGCGGGGCTCATTCGTTCTGAAGGTGCTACTCGTCAAGCAATGAATGGTATTTTTATCGGAACGGGTTTGAATATTGTTTTGGATTACTTGTTTATTCTAAGATGGGGTTGGGGCGTAGAAGGAGCGGCTTGGGCGACACTTGCGGGCAATGCTTGTGGTGTTTTATATTATTTATTTTACTTTGTCGGGAAAAGAAGTTTATTAACGCTGTCAATTCATTATTGGGGTCCGGATAAACGAATGATGTTTGAGGTTTTAGCCATTGGATTGCCGGCAGCATTAAACGCGCTTGTGATGAGTGTTTCACACGTTCTGACAAATAATATAGCTGTGCAATACGGAGACGAAACAATTGCGGCGAATGGGATTATGATGCGTATTGTTGGGATTGTTTTATTTTTGATTATGGGGATTTCTCAAGGGTATCAGCCTTTCGCCGGATATAATTACGGAGCGGGGAATTTTGAAAGATTGAAAAAGGCTTTTCATGTGACTTTAGGGTATGCGTCCGGTCTTGCATTGATTTTTTGTGGTTTATTTTATCTCTATCGAAATCAGTTATTTTTATGGTTTTTGCCAAATCAGGAAGTGGCTCATATCGGCTCACAAATGTTAAGCGCGTTTTTAATCGCTATTCCTTTGTTCGGTCTTCATTTTACAATTGCGATGACTTTCCAGGCAACGGGAAAAGCATTATTGGCATTTTTAATCGTTCTGGCTCGGCAATGTTTACTTTTTATCCCATTTTTGTTTTTGTTTAATGCGTGGTGGGGGTTCGAAGGATATATTTGGGCTCAACCCATTGCAGATGTTGCAACGGTTATTTTGTCCGTTTGCTTCTTTATTTATTTCTTACATCATTTGCCTAATTCGCATACTGCAGCCGAGTCGTTCCGTCCGTCGTAATCAGAAGGACTTTGTCTCCCACTCTGAAATGCAATTCATTGGACTGCACAACCGCCGTTGTTTGACCATTCGAGAGTTGAACAATAAACTGCATGGCCGTATCTTTTGTTATTTCGCTTTCAACGGCGCTTCCGATTATTCCCCCTAACAGAGCGCCTGCCGTTCCTCCGATAATATTTACGGCTGTATTGCCGCCTATCATAGAGCCGGCTGCTCCGCCGGCGACAGCGCCTCCAATAGCGCCAATTGTGCCTGTTCCTTCTATGTTAACCGGCTTCATTGACAGAATAATGCCTTCTCGAACAATCGCGGCTTGGCCGATGTCTTCTCGAGAATAGGTTGTGTTTGTTTCTCCGACTCCGCAAGCCATTAAGGCGAAACAGAGACATAAAATAACGCTCTTTCTTTTCACTTTCCCCTCCCTTATGAAAAAAGCTTTTGCCTTTTGCTTTTTTTTCCGCTATAACAAACATATTCCCTCATGACAAAAGAACGGAAGAATGTTTGTAAAACTATATAATAAAACGATTAAAAGAATATATGATTGGGCTTTACATATTTCAAGTAAGCCTAATGCTGTTTGGTTGTTAATTGCTATTTCTTTTATGGAGAGTTCTTTTTTTCCAATTCCGCCTGATGTTGTGTTAATTCCGCTCGTGTTGGCGCAACGAGAAAAGGCGTTCCGGTTAGCGATGTATTGCACGGTTGCAAGTGTTTTTGGGGGTTATTTTGGATATTTTATCGGCTGGGTTTTGGACGAGTCGGTCTTAAATCCGATTTTGGTGCGTTATGGTATGATGGATGCCTTTAACACATTTAAAGGTTGGTATCATGAATTCGGTGCTTGGATTGTCTTTACGGCCGGATTAACGCCATTTCCGTATAAAGTTGTTACGATTGCATCAGGGGCAGTCGATTTAAATTTAGGTGTTTTTACGATTGCTTCGGTTTTATCTCGCGGCGGTCGTTTCTTTTTGGTGGCTTGGTTGCTCTGGAAATGGGGCGCGCCGATGAAAGCGTATATTGAAAAGAATTTAGGATGGTTATCTATCCTGTTTGTTGTTCTTCTCATCGGTAGCTTCTTTTTAATTAAACTTATGTAAAGAATTTTTAACTTTTTTGTTGACATTTTGTTTAAAAGCGTGTAAAAGGAACGCCTAGGTTTTATTTAATGAAAGGATTTCATGATGGCAAAACGTTGCCTCGTCACCGGGAAGGGTGTACAAACTGGAAATACGGTTAGTCATGCAAAAAACAGAAAAAGACGCCGTTTTATGCCGAATTTACAAAATGTTTCTTTAATGAGCGAAACTTTGGGAAACGTTATTCGCCTTCGGATTTCAACCCGTGGTTTGCGGACGCTGGAACACAACGGCGGATTAGATGCTTATTTGTTGTCGACACCAAATAGCCGTTTAACAAAAGAAGCTAAAGAAATCAAACAACGTATTCAAAATGCTTCTGCTCAAGAAACAGCGTAGTCTGTTGCAGATTTAATTTTAAAAGGCCTTCCTACGGGAAGGTCTTTTTGTATTTGTACTAAATTTGATAAAAGTTAAATTTTATGATATAATAACTAAGTTCACTATTAGTAAGACAACAAAGGAGTTTTCTATGACGGATTTAGAACGAGCTCAGATGAAAATGAGTAGCGAAGATTGTGAAACAATAACAAAAAAAATATTGTCTAAAAGAAAATCAACATCAGTTGATTTAACAATCTTTGATGCTATGAAAACAGCTTCTGAATATTGCTATGGCGGCGATACTCTTTTTGTTCGCGATTTTAGAAGAGGGCTTTATGAAAACTGTCTTCGGTATGTGAATGCCGGCGCGGATGATTTTAATTCTGAAACACAAAAAGCTTCATTAGATTCTGTTTCTCTTTGTCCATCCATTATGGTTGCTCATCAATATGAAGATATTTTATCTCGCATTCGACAAATTAAGCAAAAATATCCCAAAATAGATTCTATGATGGATGATAAAACAATTTCACAAAAAGGCGTTTGTGCTGAATATGGGGATTGTTGTGAAAGATTGAATGACTTTTTATATATTTATAGGAAATTGAAAACATCTCCTAAAGGTTTAAATATGAAATGTATTGAAAATTGGTGTAAAGCTTATCCCGAACAAGCTGTGCAAGTTGAAAAAGGTTTAAAAGAAATGGAAAAAATGCTCCCAATTTCAGAACAAGAACGGTGGAAAAGGACAACCGAAAAGAAGATTGCTCCTTCTTTTTTTCAAAAAATTTTAGGAAAGGGATTGAAGCGATAAAAAGTTGACGAGCTTTTTATAATAAAAAAACACTCTTATTAGAGTGTTTTTTTTGATTGGTAGCGAGGGGGGGATTCGAACCCTCGACACGCGGATTATGATTCCGCTGCTCTAGCCAACTGAGCTACCCCGCCATAAGAACAACCGCTTTTATACCTTTTCTTTTCTAAAAAGTCAATACTTATTTTAAATTAGGCAATAATATCATTCTTCTTGTTTAAGTCTTTGTCTCTTTTGGATAAGAGAAAAAGGGAAGTATTTTTTGTTTTCTTTTTAAAATCAATAACTTGTTAGATTTTTCTTGATTTTCTCTCCTGCTTTTATGTTATTATAAAAAACAACAATATGAGAATAAAGGAAAAAAAATGACAGAACTTTTTTTAACCGGACCAGCTGGACGATTGGAGGCCAGATATCATGCTGCGGAAAAACCAGATGCTCCAATCGCTTTGATTTTACATCCCAATCCACAATTAGGCGGAACAATGAACAATAAGGTTGTTTATACGCTTTATCAGGCTTTTGTTCAGTTAGGCTTTTCTGTTTTAAGGTTCAATTTTCGAGGTGTTGGTAAATCTCAAGGGATTTTCGATGGAGATTCTAACAATGAATTAGCAGATACTCTAGCCGCATTGGACTTTTTGAAATCAATGCATCCTGAGTCTTTGCACACATGGATAGCGGGCTATTCTTTTGGCGCTTTGGTTGGATTATCTGTTTTAATGCGTCGTCCGGATATAAATGGTTTTGTCGCAGTTTCTCCGCCGGCAAATGTTTGTGACTTTTCATTTTTAACACCTTGTCCCTCATCCGGGTTGATTATTCAAGGTGGGGCGGATACGGTTGTTTCTGAACCAGCTGTTGCAACTTTGGCTGAGCGTTTGGATAGTTCACGAAAAGTTCAAGTTGATTATGTTCTATTGCCAGATGCAGATCATTTGTATACAGGACAATTAAAAGCTGTTTATGATGCCGTTTTAACGCATGTTCCTGAACTATTGATTTCTAAGAAGAAATCCATAAAGAAGAAAAAGTCAGTCTAAAAAGAAATAAAAAAGGAACTGCAGTGCAGTTCCTTTTTTTTTGTATATTCTCATTAACGTTTAGAGAATTGATAAGAACGGCGAGCTTTAGCTTTACCGTATTTTTTACGTTCAACAGCACGACTATCACGTGTTAAGAATCCACCACGACGTAAAATGGTGTGTAAGTCTGGCTCGAACAGATCTAAACAGCGAGAAATACCGTGACGCACAGCACCTGCTTGTCCGGATAAACCACCTCCTGCAACGGTGCAAACAACATCGAATTGTCCGACGCGTTCAGTCGCAACGAAGGGTTGATTGATAATCATTTGAAGAACAGGACGAGAGAAATAATCTTTCATATCACGTCCATTAACGGTGATAACACCTTTTCCTAATTTTAACCATACACGAGCAATCGCATCTTTTCTTTTTCCTGTTGCATAAGAGCGGCCTTGTTTATCTTTTTTTGGCTCGCGTTTTGCGGCTTCTTCAGGAGCAGCAGTTTGAGTCTTTTTTAAATCATCCAATGTTGTCATTCTTCAATGCTCCTTTTGTTCTTTCTGTTTTTTGTAGCAATATCTAAAGCGATCGGGCTTTGAGCCGTATGAGGATGTTCAGCACCTGCATAGATGCGCAACTTTGTCATTTGAGCTCTTCCCAATTTATTTCGAGAAATCATACGTTCTACAGCTTTATAGATTAAATCTTCCGGATGTTTTTCCATCAATTTAGCAGCATTGACGGATTTTATACCGCCGATATAACCCGTATGATGATGATACATCTTTTTTTCCATTTTGTTGCCGGTCAGCGCTACTTTTTCAGCGTTGATGACAACGACATAGTCACCACAATCCATGTGTGGTGTATAGCTTGGTTTGTGTTTGCCGCGTAGGATAGTTGCGATTTGGCTGGCAAGACGACCTAAAACCAAGTCTGTTGCATCGACTAAATACCAATTTTTTTTGATATCAGCCGGTTTTGCACTAGTTGTTGTTTTCATCTCTATATCCTTTTCTTTTTTTAAACGAAGAAAATATATCACAAATTTTAACTTTGTCAATGGCTTTTTTAGCCTATCTCAAAGACGGTATTATTATACCTTATTTTGTAAATAGCTTTTAAAAAGGAAATGAATAAAGTAAATAAGAAAAGAGATAAAAAACAAAGAAAACTTCGAAAAATAATATCAAAATATATAATATAGTGTTATTAACTCTATGTTAATAAATGATATGATTAAATAACATAAAAAGAAGTAATAGAAATAAACATTAAATTATAAAAAGAGGTTTTAATGAAAAAGCAGTCTGGTCGAAGCATGATAGAGATGCTGGGTGTATTGGTTTTAATAGGGGTATTAAGCGTAGCAGCGTTATTTGGATTTACCTATGCGATGAATAGGCATAAAGCGAACGAGACAATCCATGATGTAATGCTGCGTGCGACGAATGTCCCGATGATAGATGAGTATTATGTTGAGAGGACGGGAGATTACGAGTGGAAGTTTGCCGGTTTGCCAGAAGATGGACAGTTAGGTAGTTTTTATACGATGCATACTCTGGTATCGGATTTAAATGAGTATGTTTATCGCGTTGTTGTTTCTGATGTTCCGAAGCGTGTTTGTCGACAAGTATTAAGTTTAAATCCGACGGACATAGATGCGATATATGTTGAAGGGGATAAGCCATCAGATGAAGAATGCCCCAATGAGTTAAACACAATGACTTTTTATTTTGATGAATTTGGAATTGGCGGTAATCCACCGGAACCACCCCTTCCTATACCAGATAATGATTGTGTGTCGAAGGCGACTTATTTCTATGGAGATAATTGTGAATATAAGGCGGAATGTTGTCTTGATCCTCTAGTAGACGGGTGTCCTCCTGAATGTACGCCAAAAAATTGTCCAACAGCGCCGGTTTGTGGTGAATGTGAAGAATATACGTATGATACAAAAGGTTGTCCTGTAGGATGTGAGAAAAAAACTTGTAATTCTTGTATGGAAGGTAAAATAGAGGTAGGGACAGATGCCTGTGGTTGTCCAATATGTCAATCTGAAGATTGTCCGGATATAGGTCCAAATCCTGGATGCTCGGAATTGATAGAAGATACGACATCTCTTCCTGGTGAAGTATGTTATACATGGGGGCCTACACAATTAACAACAAAGCAAACGGGAGCGTGTTGTGATGAAGGCACGGTTGATTGTTGTCCGTTAACGGAAGATTGTTCTTGTAATCCAGAAGAAAATTGTGTGGAATGTTTTTGTCCGGATCCGGGAGAAAGTCCTTGTGAGGGAGCTACTTTAGAGGATTATGATTATTTTTGTCCGGATGGTCGGGTCAAAACATGTCAAAAATGGGATTCTGAGGGATGTTCATGTATAGATAACAACGATTGTAGCGGTTGTTCTCAATGTGTGAATGGTGTATGTGGACCGGATGAGATGACAACGGCTCAAACAGGAGAATGTTGTGATATGACAATTAATTGTTGTCCCTGGAAGGGAGAATGTCCCCAAAAATGTGATCCTTTGAGCTGTGATGCTGTTGTTGATACAGTTCCTCCGGGAGAAGAAGCTTGTTATGAACCAGTAGAGCCTGGTGCGGAGTTGTGTGGAGAGGTATGTCCTGGAGGGTATAAGAAGAAGGAATGTAAGCCTTGTGATGGAGGATCTCGCCAAATAGGGACAGATGAGTGTGGTTGTCCAATATGCGAGCCTTGTGCACAGGATGAATTTTCTTGTGGACAAGAATGCTGTGTAGCAGCTAATCAGTTTTGTTGTGGTGAAAGCTGTTGTTCGGTAGGACACGCATGTTGTGACGGTGTTTGTTGCGGAGAAGATCAAACCTGTGGCAATAATGGTACTTGTTGCTCTCCGGCGGCTCCTTGTGGAGAATGTGAAGTTGAAGCAACGGATGCAAACGGATGTCCTATTTGTGAACCAGATCCAAATTGTTGTGCCTGTCCAGATCCGGGGGAAAGTCCTTGTGAAGAAGCTGTTTTAGAGGATTATGATTATTCTTGTACAACAGGAGAGACTTTGACCTGTCAACGTTGGAATGTAGACGAATGTTCTTGTACAACAGACGAAGATTGTGGTGCTTGTTATGAATGTATTGGTGGGGCATGTGTTTATCAAGAAGGGGGATTAGTTTGTGGAGAAGCTTGTTGTGATACATCAACACATTCTTGTTGTGGAGAGACATGCTGTCCTCTAGGACAAGAATGCTGCGGAGAAACGTGTTGTGGTGTCGGTGAGACTTGCAATAATGGAGGTTGTGAACCTAAAGAAAGTCCTTGTCCTGAAGGGTCTTCCCCTGTTCGTCCCGGAGCAGCAAATGCTTTTGATTCTGGAGAAGTAGCAGATGATACAAAGAAGCCTATTTGGTGCTGTAATGAAGGTTATGTTTCCGTTCATAAGTGTAGAGGAGTTTTATCTGATTGTTTAATTTCTTTTACCTGGAGAGGCAGCAATAAATGGTTAGAAGAAGAAAAATGTTGTAGGGATACTACAGATTATGGTGAAGCGTTTAGTTTTGGCAATATTGTTTTAGGTTATCAAGCAACAGAGCCAGACTGTTGTTATAGCAGTGATCATCCTGATGTTATTGGTTGGCCGAATCATGAGTATTGTTGTCCTGATCGAGGGTATCCATATTATGCTGGCGGTGGTGGAATTTCTTGTCATCCGGTGAAAGCTGAAATTAAACTGGTTAAAGGATATCCTAAGGATCCGTTTGAGTGGGATGATTGGTTATAATGCTCATGAGGAATAATGATTTAAAAAGCTCCTTTTAAAGGAGCTTTTTAATTATTTTTTCTTTGAGAATAGAAAAATATGCTCGTAAGAGATTTTTTAATGAAAATTCATTATATTTTTGGGCCTATTATAGGGATTGTAGTCCCAATTTATGCTATTTTTATTATGTATGCAGAGTTTTAGATTATCGGAAAAGGTTATTTGCGTGATTTTATATTGTTATACAGAAAGCTTTTTAGATTGACTGGACTTTTAGAGAAAAATCTGTTATCTTCTGTTTGTCAGAAGGTCAGGCAATCGCTGGGCTGTATAAAGCCTGGAGGAAAGTCCGGACTTCTTGGGAATAGGGTGACGGCTAACGGCCGCCCGAGGTGACTCGAGGGAAAGTGCCACAGAAAATAGACCGCCTACCTGTTGGTAGGTAAGGATGAAACGGCGAGGTAAGAGCTCACCGCTTTTCTGGTGACAGGAAAGGCATGGTAAACCCCACCTGAAGCAAGACCAAGAAAGAGGCGCTGATTAAATTCAGAAGGGAGTGTTCCCATCCCGCCCAATAGGTAGGTCGCAAGAGGCGTTCAGTAATGGACGTCCGAGATGAATGATTGCCCGAGACAAAATCCGGCTTATCGATCTTCTGACTTAAAATCCTTCGTCTTTAAAGGGGCGACTGAGTAAGTCTTCCATTGCTTGTTGAATATTCATTCCGTGGAACAAAACAGAGCAAACGGTTTCACATATTGGCATATCAATTTTAACTTCGGAAGCGCGCTTAAGAACGGCTGGGCAAGTTGACAATCCTTCTACGGTGCGAGTGTTTGTCTCTATGAGAGCTTGTGCTTTACCGGCCATACCGACTTCATACCCAAAGCTAAAATTACGTGATTGCGTACAGTTGGCGGTTAGAATTAAATCGCCAAGACCGCACATGCCCATCATGGTTCTGGCATGACCGCCAAGAGCTTTAGAAAGGCGGATCATTTCGTTCAATCCTCGTGTGATTAAAGCGGCACGAGCATTATCTCCCAAACCGGCTCCTTCTGCGATACCTGCTGCGATGGCAAGAACATTTTTAACAGCTCCTCCGATTTGTGGGGAAATGATATCGGTGGTAGAATAGGGGCGGAAAAATTTTGTGCCAAGCATTTCTGTTAAAGCTTGAGCGATTGTTAAATCTGTGCACGCGATTGTTGTTGCTGTTGGTTTCATGAGAGCAACTTCATGTGCAAAGCCCGGGCCTGATAAAATAGCTGTTTGAGTGTCGGGAAGAATTTCAGCGGCGACTTCGCTTAACAACTGTCCTGTTTTATCTTCTATACCTTTAGCGCACAAGACCAAGAGAGTTTCTGGGCGAACAAAGGGCTTCATTTGTTCGAAGACAGAGCGATTAAATTGAGCTTTAATAGAAACCAGAACAATATCAGCAAATTCAAGAACGTCTTTTAGATTTTGGGTTGCTCGGATTGTGTCCGGAAGAGGTAAATCCGGCATGTATAGTCGATTAACATGCGAAGCATTGATATCTCTAACGACATCCTCTTCACGAGCCCAAGCTAAAACATGGCATCCAGCACGAGCTGCTGTAATTGCTAAAGCTGTTCCCCATACACCAGCTCCGATGAGACCGATTTTTTTCATAACGCCTCCTTTTTTTTCTTTTATAAAACAATTTTATTCGGAAAGCAAACGAGAAAATACTTGCGACTCAAAAGAAGTCCGTTATAATGAGGCTAAAGAGGTTTTAAAAGATGTATCCAGGTATTCCGTTTCCAAATTTTGATCCTGTTTTGTTTCAAATAGGTTTTTTTGCCGTTCGGTGGTACTCACTAGCTTATATTGTAGGTCTTTTATTGGCCTGGGCATTAGTTAGACGAATGAGTCGTTTTACCAATTCAACTTTTACGGTTTTAAAAGTTGATGATTTTTTGGTCTGGGCAACAATAGGTATCGTAGCCGGTGGGCGTTTGGGATATGTTTTATTTTATCAATTGCCATATTTTTGTGAATATCCTTTGCAAATTTTTGCGTTGTGGAAAGGGGGTATGTCATTCCATGGCGGTTTAATAGGGATGATTATCGCAACTTTGTGGTTTTGTCGAAAAAAAGACATCAATGTGTGGATGGTTGGTGATATGTTGGCTGCGGTGGCGCCGATAGGATTGTTTTTAGGACGGTTAGCGAATTTTATTAACGGAGAATTGTGGGGGCGCGTAACCACTTCAGTTCCTTGGGCAATGATTTTTCCGGAAGCCGGAGATTTGCCTCGACATCCGTCTCAACTGTATGAAGCATTGACGGAAGGTTTATTATTATTTGTTATTTTAAATTTAGTTTGGTGGAAATCGGAAAAGTATCGTCGACGGTATGGTTTTACTTGTGGTTTATTCTTTTTGCTGTATGGTTCTTTCCGTTTTTGTATGGAGTGTTTCCGCGAGCCGGATCCATTTTTAGGATATTTTGCTGATTATTTAACAATGGGGCAGTTGTTATGTCTTCCTATGATTTTATTCGGTCTGTGGTGTATTGCTTTTTCATCACCAAAATTTCGCTTTAAAAAGCTGATGGGGGGAAAATGAAAAAGAAAAGTTTATGGGAGGGATTTATTCGTTTATTAAACATGCGGTTGATTGTTCCGCTGAAGCGAAGTCCTCATCCGCCGGAGTATACGGCTCGGGGTGTCCTGGTCGGAATGATGTGGGCGATGACACCATTGGTTGGGATACAAATGACGACGGTTCTTTTAACTTGGATTGCGGCTAAGAAGATCTTTAAATGGCATTTTTCTCTTCCCATTGCAATTGCTTACACTTGGGTGACAAATGTTTTTACCATGGGACCCGTCTATTATGTCTTTTATGTAACGGGCAAGGTGATGATGGGGGATTGGGGAAATATTAGCGCTTTTGCTAGCTTCTCTCACATTATGCACGAGGCTTTTTCAGATGTTGGCTCTTTTTGGGAAATTACAAAAGCATTATTGATATTTGGGAAAGTTTTGTTACAAGAATGGGGATTAGCAATGTCTTTGGGCTGCATTCCCTGGTCTATTTTCTCGGGATGGATTTCATATCGATTGACAATGAAGTGGCTTTTAAAAAGACAAGCCAAAAAAAACAAATCAGCAGAAAAGCGCAAATATTGGCGTGATAGATTACATTCAGTCGTGCATCCGATTTCGGCGCATCAGGAAAAAAAGAATGAAAAAAAGTAAATTACTTACAAAAATTGATTATATTGGTCATGCTTTTTACGATAAAGATGATTCAATTAAATTAAAAAAGCCTATTCTTTTAAAACAAATACACTCTTTTGAGGTCGTTCGTGTCAAAAAAAACACAGATGCTTTGAAACCAGCTGATGCACTGGTGACATGTGTTCCAGGATTAAAATTAACCCTTAAAACGGCAGATTGTGCGCCTGTTTTGTTGGCGGATAAAAAAAGAGGCGTTATTGGAGCGGCACATGCCGGTTGGAAGGGCGCTCTTACAGGAGTTTTGGAAACAACGATTTTGGAAATGGTGCGTTTGGGAGCATGGCTAAGTAATATTGTAGCCGCTATTGGTCCATGCATTCATGTCGATAGTTATCCCATTGATATGGATATGAAACGACTTTTTACAGAAAATGTTCAACCATTTTTTGTTTCGTATCCGGATGGAACGACACATTTTAATTTACCGGATTATGTTGCTTATCGGTTGCGTCGTGCCGGTGTTCAAAATGTTGATTTAATTGATATCGATACTTATACAGACAAGCACTATAATAGTTATCGTCGTTCTCCGTCTGATCCTGCTCGTCAATTCAGTAGTATTTGGCTAAAAGACTAGAAGAATTTCTCAAAAAAGACGGGGAGTCTTTGTACTTCCCGTCTTTTTTTTATACAATATTTATTTTCTTTTTTGTTTTGTTTTTTCGAATTTTATAAAAATAGATAAAAATATTGACAAAATTATTGCTTTGAGATATACTCTCTTCAAAAATGAAAGGGGTAAAAATGGATTTATCAAGTATTGAAAATGAACTTTTTATGGCGATTGACCGTGGAAATGCTTTAGAAGTCGAAAAATGTTTGAAAGCAGGAGCTGATTTGACGGTTGTCAATAATCAGAGAGATAATGTTTTACATGCGTATTTTAAATCACTTTTAAACGCTCGGAGACCCTTTGATGTCAGGCAAAGTTATTATGAAGCTAATCAAGGAACACCTCGAGAGCTTGAACGCTTAAATCAGGATTGGCAACGTGAATTAAATCGTCGTCGTCAGACATTCGAACTTTTAATAGAACATATTCCATCTGATTTATTAAATACACAAGATAAAGAAGGTTTTACCCCTCTTGTTCGTTCCGTGGAAATGTCTTTGCCTTACGAAGCAAAAAAGCTTTATAGCTATGGTTCTGATTTACATTTTCGAACCCGTGATTATCATTTTGGTGTCTTAGATATGGCCGTATATCAAAATAACATTTCATTATTGGATTTTTTCTATCAAGAAATGCATCAGCCGTCTGTTTCTAAAACTTCATCATCTGCTAGAGGGACGAAAGAAGAGTCTTTTTATCGTCATCGGAATTTAATGATGATTGCCTGTATGAAAGGGAATTTAGAGGCGTTGAAGTATCTCTATCAAAAAGAACCGGAGAAATTGAATGAGCAAGATACGCATGGTGATACAGCTGCTTTAATTTGCGTTCGTGTAGATAGCTACGGTCTTGGAAAACGATCAAGAGGTGTATTGTTGGAACCAATCGTGAGCTATGGACAGTTGCTCTGTTTGAACTTTTTATTAGACAAGGGAGCACGTGTTGATATCATTAATTTAGAAGGGCGTACACTTGTAGATTGTGTTCGTTCTCAACAACTTTCTTGTCTGGGACGAGTCGAGGAACTTTATCAGGCACAAACAGGGAAAAAACCTCAAATTGATGATGCAATTGAAAAGAAGCGGCTCCAGCTGAGAGAAAAACGCTTGGAAGCGATTAAACAAAATGAAGAAGCCGCTCGTCGTCGTAAAGCAATTATGGCTCTTGTGCGTCAATACGAACGAGCCGATGATTGAAAAACTTAAGAAACCAGCTCAAGGTTGTCCTTGAGCTGGTTCTTACAGAGGAATGAGAATACGATAAAATTAGATGTTAAAAGTAGTATTGCATACCGATTTTAACATCGCTGTATTTGACGTTTTCTTCCAATTTGGCGCCAGAGGCTGTATTTTCAGCTTTTGCTTTACCCAAATCAGAGAAGCGGTATCCCAAATCTAATGTGACGCAAGGTGTCAAAGCATATTCTACACCGGCACCGACGTTCCAAGCAAAATTGCTTCTGCCTTTTCCTTTATATACACCTCTGAAGCTGTCAGCTTTGTTATAGGAATATCCGACACCACCGGTTGCATATACAGAGAATTTGTCGTAAACAGGATAACTAGCATAAACGTTTGCCATAGCTCCCATTGTCCACATATCAGCTTTACCGACTTTTGCGCCAGCTTCTTTAAATTCTTGTTTACCCCATGGACGCCATTGAGCTGTGACATCAGCTTTGAAATATTCATTCAGACGGAAACCAACACCAGCATCAAAAACGGCAGCTTGTTCAGTGTTTTTCATGCCGATAGCATAACCACCATCGACACGAACATACATATCATCAAAATATGTTGTTTGTGCGTTGGCTGATGAGGCCATCGTTATTGCTGCAACAGCAGCTAAAGTTGATAAAAGATACTTCTTCATTTTTAACTCCTTTTTCAAATAAGATATGAAGTACAACACGGATTACTTTAACAATAAAAAAAAGAGCTTGTCTACTACAAAAAGTTGAAATATTAAAAAATAATAGAAACTTATGCGTGTTGTCATGCGCAGATATGAATTTTCTTTTTTTTCTTGCAGTTTTAGGGCTTTTTACATAAACTAGAAGGTGACATCGAGACAAAATAAGGAAATAAAAATGAAAAATGAAGAAATTTTACGTCAGATGCTCGAATCTCAAGAGCAATTTTATTGGCAAGTAACAGGCTCTATTGCTGATTGGAAATATAACCCTTTTTATCTAATTTTGACGATTGCGACATTGGGGTTATTTTTAATTCCATTACATTTGTATCGGACATATCGATATTATGTTTTAACTTCTACTCGGCTGATTGTTATTTCTGGGATTTTAGGTCGCACTGTTGATGAGATAGAATTATTTCGTATTGTTGACTCGAAAACAATTCAGTCATTAACAGATCGATGGGCTAATCTGGGAACGATTATTGTTTCTTCAACGGATAAGACGGGCATTGCCGTTATGAAAAAAATACCTTTTCCGCACGATGTTCGAGATTCTTTGCGAGCTATTTATTATGAGGCTCGAATGAAACAAGGCACAGTCTTATTAGAGCCGGCGAAATAGAATTAAGATTGGCGATTTAACCAACTACCGATAGTAATTGGCGTTGGCAATAATTGAAATCGACTGTCATCGGGATAGTGAGTTTCGACGAAATCACGAGGCTCGCTCATAAACCAACGTTCATCAATACTACGATTACGGCGTTTACGGGTTGCTTCACGACTTCCGGCCTCTCTTTTTTTAATTTCGCGCTGATGTTGACGATCGGAGCCGACATCTTGCAGAGCATTGATGTCTCCGCGCATTGCCCATACAGGATCGACCAGTTCCCATTTTCCATTGATTTTTATAACATTCCAGTCATGACGGTATTCTTCCATGTTGCGAGAAGAAATACCTCGTCCGGCATAACCAGAAACAGTCATAGAATCTAAACCAGCCATGCTTGCCATTCTTTGATATAACTCGGCAAAATCTTTTGCGACACCGATACGAGTCACAAAGATATCACCTGTTGTTAAGTTCAGTTTGCGAGCCGCACGAGGGGTATAAGCATGTTCAATAATTGCTTTACTTTTGTATGCATCATAATCAACATTATAAACAATCCAAGCCAACAAGATGCGCGCTTTATCCTCATCAGAGGTCAAATCTTTTGTTAAATAACTGACTAATTGAGGTAAAGTTTTTTCATATTGAGCGGGAACAGATTGTGCTTTTCTATCAATGTTTCTGTAATTTTTTGCATAAGCAGGTATTGAGCTCAAGAAAATCAAAGAAAGTAGGACAAGAATATACTTTTTCATAAATTTTCCTCTTGTTTTTTGGGTGTTCCGGTAATACGAATCCGGCGAATATGAGAAGGATCTGAACTGAGTATTGTAAATTTAAGGCCGCTGGCTTGATGATGAATAACTTCTCCTTTTGCGGGGACGCGTCCGGCTAAATTAGCAACCCACCCACCGATTGTATCAATATCTGGATTTTCTCGTTCCTCTGAAGTCGCAATAGGTCCTAAAAGCTCTTCCACGTCTTCCAAGCGAGCTTTGGCATCAGCTTCAATGACACCTTTTTTGATTTCTTCGATAAGTGTTTCTGTCGGTTCATCATGTTCGTCATCTATTTCTCCTACAATCAGTTCCAATAAATCTTCCATGGAGACAAGACCATCTGCTCCACCATGTTCATCAATCACAATAGCCATTTGGATTTGGTGGTTTTGCATTTCTTTTAATAAATCCAAAGCTCTCATCGCCGGAGAAATAAATAGAATATCTGATTGTATCAATTCTTTGACGGATGCTTTCTTCTTTTGCATCAGCGAAAATAAAACATCTTTTACATTTAAGATACCAACAATATTGTCTAAAGAGCCTTCGAAAACAGGATAGCGTGTAAACTTTTCTTTTAAGATGTATTTGTCAAGCTGAGCTCTGGTAATATTCGAAGGGACAGCAGCAATATCAACGCGCGGTGTCATAATGTCGTGGACGCGAACATCTCGTAAGCGAAAGATATTCTTCAACATTGGGATTTCACGTTGATCAATCAGTTGTTGTTCGCCTCTTTCTTCTCGTTCATCAATGATTTGTTCTAAAGCGTCCAAAACAGAATCTTCTTCTTGTTTATGACGTCTATTTTCTCTCATTTTTTCAATAAATGACATTTTTTTCCTCTTGATATGGATCGTTAAATCCCAGTTCCAACATTTTCAGACTTTCAAGTTGCTCCATTTTAACAGCTTCTTCTTCTAAGATATGGTCATATCCTAATAAATGCAAGCCGCCATGCAAGATTAAATGGGCTGTGTGAGCCTCTAAAGTTAAGTTTTGTGTTTTCGCTTCTTTCTGACAGGTTTCTAAAGCGAGGATAATATCTCCTAAAGGCGCCATTGGTACATCTGTCGGAGGTAAAGGGAAACTCAGCACATTTGTTGGTTTATCAACATGACGATAAGTTCGATTAAGCGTATGTACAAAATCATCATCCGCCAGAACAACACTGACCTCATGTTGAGATAAGTCAATAATCGAGCCGAGA
This sequence comes from uncultured Alphaproteobacteria bacterium, assembly GCA_949282845.1. Lineage (GTDB taxonomy): Bacteria > Pseudomonadota > Alphaproteobacteria > CAAHEQ01 > UBA3637 > CALXXX01. The sequence continues at coordinate 33,172 of CASDQF010000014.1, forward strand.
ACACGGCGTACTAATGCTCGCACATGAGGTAATTTTTGTCGCCATGTTTTTTCTCGGAGTTGTATCATCAAACCATTATTCGGCATTTTGATTTTTGTTCCTAGCATCGTAAGCTTTAACAATTTTAGAGACGAGGCCGTGTCTGACCACATCTTTTTCAGTAAATTCGATGACTTTAATTTCCGGGATATCACGGACAACTTGGACAGCATCTGCTAAGCCGGAAGTGACCCCTCGCGGTAAATCGGTTTGAGATAAGTCACCGTTAATAACCATCCGAGAACCTTCCCCCAAACGAGTTAAGAACATTTTCATCTGCATAGGGGTTGTATTTTGGGCTTCATCTAAGATAACGACGGCATGAGCTAAAGTTCGTCCGCGCATATAAGCTAAAGGTGCGACCTCAATTTCACCACTTTCAAGTTTTTTATCGACTTGATCTGCCGGCAACATATCATATAAAGCATCATAAAGCGGGCGTAGATATGGGTCGATTTTTTCTTTTAAATCCCCCGGAAGGAAGCCTAAATTTTCTCCGGCTTCTACGGCAGGACGCGTTAAAATAATTTTTTCGGCGCGGCCTTCCAACATCATAGATACAGCTTTTGCTACGGCTAAGAAGGTTTTACCGGTTCCGGCCGGTCCTAAGCCGAAAACCATTTCATATTGATTCATCGCTTCGATAAAATCAGCTTGCGTTTGTGTACGAGGATTGATGTGGCGTTTTTTCGTTCGGAGTGTTAAATCCCCGGAACCGGAAGAAGGAGTACCTCCCATAATTTTTTGAAGAGATCTTCCGATGTCTTCATTTGTGATATCTCCGGCTGTTCGAGCTCGTTCATATAATAAGTCCAACAAATCGGATACCATAGGGACATCACGAGAAGAACCTTCAATTGTCACTTGATTGCCACGCATGTGCATGGTGACACCCATGTCGGATTCTATTTGTTTTAAGTGACTGTTTTGTGGTCCTACAAGGCCTGAAAACGCTCGATTGTCTTGAAATTCTTTAGTAATTTGCATGATATTTCCCTTTTTATATTGTCAAATGAGTTCTCCGGATAAGCTGCTGGCTGTGGCAGCAGAAATGTGTAGTGTGACAATATCTCCCAGCCGTTCTTCGGGCAAAGAGACATGTACATTCTGAAGATAAGGACTATACCCGTTGAGTTGTCCTTTTTGTTTGCCGCGTTCTGTAAGCAGAACAGGCAAATTTTTGCCGATAAAAGTTTGATTATAGCTTTTTTGTAATTCTAAAAGTTTCGCCTGTAAAATGGAAAGGCGTTCTGTTTTGATAGCTTCTGGGACTTGATTTTTCATGAGGCTGGCGGGAGTTCCGGGTCTCGGAGAATATTTAAAAGAATAACTTTGAGCATAGCGAACTTTATCTACTACAGCCAATGTTTGTTCAAAATCTGAATCGGTCTCACCCGGGAAACCGACGATAAAATCGGAAGAAATAGCGATATCCGGTTTGGCCTTGCGTAATTTATCCACGACCTCCAGATATTGTGCGACACAATAGCGGCGGTTCATCTCTTTGAGGACTTTATCACTTCCGGCTTGAATAGGTAAATGAATGTAAGGCATTAACTTTGGAATATCTCGATGAGCCGCGATCATTTCATCCGTGATATCGACCGGATAACTGGTTGTATAGCGAATTCGTAGCAGGCCGTCCATCTCAGCCAAACGTTCAATAAGTTGAGCTAAATGCCAAGTTTTACCATCAAGACCTTCGCCATGCCAGCAGTCCACATTTTGTCCGAGAAGCATAATTTCTTTAGCTCCCGTGTCAACTAATGCTCGTGCCTCATTTAAGATAGCCTTGGCGGAGCGGGAGTATTCACATCCTCGCGTATAGGGAACAACACAGTAAGAGCAAAAATTGTCACATCCTTCTTGAATAGCTAAGAACGCCGTGCATCCATGAGAAGTTGGTTGAGCTAAAGCATCAAATTTTTCAATACTGGTAAATTCGGCGATGGTTTTACGACCATTTTTACGATTGAATTGAGTAATAAGTTCGGGCAATTTATGATATGACTGAGGTCCAACGGCAATATCGACACCGTGTGCTTTTTTTAAAACAGCGTCTCCTAACGCTTGTACGACACATCCGGCGACAGCAATCAATGTTTCTTGACCTTTCTTTTTGCGTTCTTGTTTGATTTCCTGAAAGCGTCCGAGGCAAGAAAACACTTTATCAGCTGCTTTTTCTCGAATATAGCAAGTGTTGACCATCAGCAAATCTGCTTCTTCTGGTGTTTGAGTTTCTTCATAGCCTAAGACGGCTAACGCATCCAGCATTCGTGTACTGTCGTAGACATTCATTTGACAGCCCATGGTATTCATGAAAACTTTTTTAGTCATTCGTTTGCCCTTCGCCTGTTATGCGTTGTTTTAATTTACTGACTTCCAGCAATCGACGAGCAGGATCTGGCTTGCGTCCGCGAGGATAAAGCGTATCGGAAAAAGAAGCGTATTCAGTATCAGAAAGGACAGCTTTAGCTGTTTGCATCAGTTTATCTTCTTTCCAAGCGGAAGCTTGTCGAACAGCTTGTTCTCGCGCTGATTTTCCATAGCGGCTTTCCAAGGTAGGTAAAAGACGAACGGCTTCAGGGTCTTGTGTCGCACCGGCAGGATAGAACCATTTATTATCAGCTTTTTCAGCGGCTAACAACATCCAAGCATACGCAGACATTTCTCTTTTCTTGGGTGGTAGAACGGTATCAGAGCTTTGTGCTTTTTTTAAATCTTGAATTTTATCTTCGTATTCTTTTAAAGCGGCTTGTCCTGGCGCCCCCATGCGTTCTACTTCCATCATCAATTGAGCTAATGCTCGCTGGGCAGATGCCAAGCCGTTTTCAGCTGCAAAGCGATAGTAGAATAGGGCTAACATGATATTTTGTTGTGCGCCTGTTCCTCTTTGATACATCTGTCCCAAAGCATATTGAGCACTTGGATCATTTTGTTCTTTGGCGCAATTTTCGTAAACTTGACGTGCTTGTTTATGATGTCCGCGTTTTAAATAAGCATCTCCGAATAGACAAGCAGCATTCACTGTGACAGACAGTACTGTAAAAGTTAAAAGGAATAAAAGAATTCTTTTTTTCATGATGACTCAGCCTTTTTAAAAGTAATATCAATTCGACGTGTTTGTAAGTTCATGGGTTTGATTTTTGTTTCAAAAGGCAAAACTTCTCCGGGAGAAACGATTTCTTTCACGGGAGCGAGTGTTTGTTCACCCGTTGTTTTCCCGTTTTTGTCTGTTAAAATTAAGTGGATAAAAGGCATTTTTTTATCTGAGTTTGAAATATTAACGATAGTTCCTTTGACCAACAGTGTAGGAACCTCATCTTCTTTCATCACATCAAAGAAGGTATCTTGAAAGTCTAATCCGGTTCCCAGTGGTTCCGTTTCTAATCCCAAGACACGATAAAAAGATTGTGTTTGTGGAAAACGACGCACTAAGTAAAAACGGCTTGTCGTCAAGAGGGATAAAATCATAAAAAATATAAGGGTAACGATAGTCAAGAGAAGAAAATATTTTTTCTTCTTGGGCGTTTCTTCAATCGGCATAAACGCGTCCGGTGTTTCTGATAATGGCTCCGATAAGGGATTGTCTGTTAAGAAAGAAGGAACTTTTTCAGTAAAATCAGGCCTTGGTTCTTCATCAAAAACAGTCGTTGCCTCAGTTCGTTCTTGTTCATCCAGTTGATTTTGATTAACCGTTAATGTGTCCGGAGTCAGGTTTTCAGCTAAAGCTGATTGTGTTATATCCGGTTCTTCTTCGGATTGAGTTGTTTGCTCAAAAGTGTAATCACAAGCAGCACAATGAAAAACCTGTTTCCCCGGCTTGATTTTATCAGCTGGGACATCATAAATACGATGGCAATTTGGACACATTGTGAACATTAAAGTATTGCTCTTTTTTTTAAAATGTTTTACTGTCTTTATACGATAAATGAAAATAAAGCGTTTGACAAGGATGAAATAGAAAATGTTAACAAGGTCCTCTTTGATGCCGATTGTGGACTTTCATCGGGTCTTTTTAAAGTATGATAATGGTCCTGAAGTGTTAAAGAATATTCAATTTTCACTTGAACGTGGTTCGTTTCACTTTGTCACGGGGGAAAGTGGCGCGGGTAAAACCAGTTTATTAAGCTTAATGTATTTGGATCAGCGTCCTACCTCGGGGCGAATCCAGCTTTTCGGGCAGGATTTATCTGAGGTCAAACGTCGAAAAATGCCTCTTTTGCGACGGAGAATCGGTGTTGTTTTTCAAGATTTCAGATTATTGGATTATTTAACTACTTTTGATAATGTTGCATTACCTCTTCGAATTATCGGCATGCGAGAGGCGGAAATAAAGAAACGCGTTTTAGAGCTGTTGGCATGGGTTGGTCTTGAAAAATGTGTTGATAAATTACCCGTGACACTTTCCGGCGGAGAGAAACAACGGATTGCGATAGCACGAGCCGTTATTAACCAGCCGGATTTATTGTTGGCGGATGAGCCGACAGGCAATGTTGATGATGCAATGGCCAGTAGGATTTTACGGTTGTTTTTAGAGCTAAATCGTCAAGGAACGACCCTTTTGATAGCAACACACAATCAAGCTTTGATTCGTCAGTTTGGTATGCCACAATTACATTTAGCGCAGGGGCATTTAGAGTTAATTCCCCCGGCTTTGAGTTATCCAACGGAGGAAAATGATGTTCAGCCGTAAACGAGCTTTACCTTTTCATGAAAAATCAAGTTTCTTTTTGTCATGGATGACGATGCTGATGGTTTTTATTGCATCATTAACATTATTTGGTAGTTTGAGTTTAACCAATATTATCCAAACATGGAACAGAGCAGTCGTTGGTTCTTTGACAATACAAGTTCCGACTTATGAAATTTCAGGAGAACCCAGAGAAGAAGCAGTTCAAACTGATTTAGAAGCTATTATCTCTCTTTTGGAAACAACGCCAGGTGTAGCCTCTTTTCATGTTCTGACGGATACAGAAATGGCTACTTTGATGGAACCATGGTTGGGAGTGCTTGACAAAGTTGAGGATTTACCTCTGCCTAAGCTTGTTGACATCCGTTTGTCAAAAGAGCAGCATTTTGATTTTGCCGCATTTCAGCAAGCTTTAGAAACATCAGTTCCTGGCGCACAGGTGGATTCGCATCGTATGTGGTTGACTCATTTGATTGAGATGGCTCGAGGCATTCAAAACATGATTTTATTTGTTTTAATTTTGTTAATTTTAACAACTTCTTTTACGGTTGTTTACACGACATTGTCGAGTCTGGCCGTTCAAGGGAGTGTTTTAAAGTTGCTTCATATGATGGGGGCTAGAGACACGGCAATTGCTTTACAATATGCGTCTCGGAGCTTTATGAAAGCTTTTATCGGGGGGTGTTTTGGTTTTGTTTTAGCCTTACCCATCGTGTGGGTTGTGTCAAGTATGATCAATCCCTTACAAGAGCCGCTTTTAGCTTCAGGTCGGTTTGAAGCCATACAATGGTTAATCGTGGCATCTGTTCCGATTTTAGCTGCTGTTTTATCTTTTATAACCGCATTTATAACTGTGCTGAAAAATTTAAAGGCTGCAATATGAAGCTTAAGTCGTATGTTTTTTACGGAGGAGTTGTCGCATTAACCAGTTGGATTCTTGGCTTTTGTTTATTTTGCGTATATGCCTTTAGTTTAAAATATACAGCTGTTCCTAATGTGGATGCGATTGTGGTTTTGACCGGCGGAGCAGATCGTATCAGTCGAGCAGTTGATTTACTTCGAGAAGGTAAAGCAGAAATGCTGTTTATTTCCGGAGTCAATGCTAAAGTCTCGTTAGGCGCCCTGTTTTCCGAAGCCGATGATGATTTAATTCCACGAATACATCTTGGATATTTAGCAGATAATACATATGAGAATGCCATGGAAACAGATATGTGGATACAAAAGAACAATGTTCAATCGGTTCTATTGGTGACCAGCTTTTATCATATGCCTCGGAGTTTGTTTGAAATTGAGACGCGAATACCTCGGCTTGTCGTTTACCCATATCCTGTTTTTCCAAAAGAAATTGGGCCTCAATTTGTGCGTACGCGTAGTTTTTGGCTGTTATTTGTTGAATATAACAAATTTTTGGTTGTTGTAATGCGATCATTTTTAAGGAGCTTATTTATATGAAAAAAGGCATTGTTGTTGTTCGTTCATTGATTTTTATGGTGTTGTTTTATAGCTATACTTTGTTATGGGGCGTTGCGTGTGTAGCGGCTTTTTTTGGTACTGCGAAAGCAGCTAATTGGGTTCCTCGGAGTTGGGCACATATGAATCGATTGATGCTTCGTTGGGTGTGCGGAATACGGGTAGAAATCAAGGGATTGGAAAATTTACCTTCTCAAGACGGATATATTGTCGCATCCAAGCACGAGTCGGCGATGGAAACAGTTTTGTTTCATATGATGGTTCCGAACGGTATTTATGTTTTAAAGAGAATATTACTTTGGATACCCATTGCCGGATGGTATTTTTTTAAAACGGGGAGCATTGCTATAGATCGTAAAGCGGGAACAAAGGCGATGAGAGATTTATTGGAGAAATCCAAAGCAAGGTTAAAGGACGGATTTAATATTATGATTTTCCCTGAGGGGACTCGTATGAAGCCGCGTGTTCCTACACATTATAATCCAGGAGTTGCTCTGATTTATGATGAATGCCATGTTCCGGTTATTCCCGTTGCGTTGAATACAGGATATTTTTGGCCCAAAAATTCATTTTGGCGTTATCCGGGGGTGTGTACTTTCGAATTTTTACCTCCGATAGAGCCGGGACTGCCGCGGAGAGAATTTTTGACTAAACTGGAAAAACAAATAGAAGATGCGTGTGCAGCGCTAAATCCTTGACAGTTTTTTAAAAGCTTTTTATCATAAAAAAATCTACATGAAAGGGAGGTTCTTATGGTTCAAAAGAAAAATGAAAAGAAAGCAGTAGAAAAAGAACAAACACAAGTATGTGAGCCCTCTTATAAAGGGTTGGCTTATTTGTTGGTTATTTTTCTATTATTCGAATTTATTGTATTGTGTGTCGTTGCATTTAAGTATGATGTCTCATTTAAGCCTAAAAATGAATGTCGTTCATATGTGACGCAGGCTCTTCGTCGAGAACAAATGCGTCGTATGCGTCCTCCGGCACCGATGTATCGTCATGAAAGACATGAAAAGGTTCGCTCCGTGCCCGGTGTCCGTCCGGGTGTTCATCATGGTCGTCCAGCGCCGGCACCGCATGGCGTGCAACCAAAGGTAAAAAAGGCAGCTCGTCCTGTTCCACCTCAAAAAGCCGTGAAGAAACCTTTTACTGAAAAAGATATGCCGGCTGTTACAAGAAAAGCGCCGGCTTGTCCTCCGCCAGTTCCTCGTAAAGCAAAATATAATCCGGAGGAATATGCCCCATATGCTCAAAAGGGAAATGCCTCCATTCAAGGAAAATTATGCTTTCCTTTAGCTGATGGTTCAGAAAAATGTTTTGCTAATACAACAGTCTTTATTAATCCTGTGACGACTTATTCTGATGAATGGTATAATCGTGGCTGGGCCGGACGTGAATATTTGGCAACAGCGGATAAACGCGTTATTCCATTTAATAAAATGGTCAAAACAGATAAAGATGGAAACTTTGCTTTTAAAGATTTAGCTCCGGGTTCTTATTATGTGGGAACGATGGTCTGTTTACCAAAGACAAAGGATGCTAAGGCTTGCGCTTATACGCGTTGGGCAGCAAAAGTGACAATGAAGCGTATGGTAAAGCCTACTTTCAAAAAGGTTTATCCGTAAGTTTCTAGAACTTAAAAAAAAGAAAGGCCTTGTTCATCAAGGCCTTTTTTCTTTTATAAAAAAATTGACTTATTGTTTTTTTTGTGCTTACAAGAAAATAGGGTCGTTTTTTTTGTAAGGAGGCATCTATGAAAAAATCTTTTTCTTCCGCACGTCTAGATAATGCTTTAATTTTTGATTTATTTCAAAAGAAGATGCGCCGTGTTTGGAAACAAGTTCGGACCAGCGTAAATTTGCAATCAACAGATTGTCAAGGCTATTCACTGCTGCATATGTCTGTTTTTTTGGGCTTGCGACCTTTAACGGAGTTTTTGATACGTCAAGGAGCTGATGTTAATGCTCAAAGCAAGACAAAATTTACCCCTCTTCATTTAGCGGCTCATCAAGCCAATGAAGAAATGGTTAAATTATTATTGGCGTATGGTGCTCGAACAGATTTAAAAGACCACCTCCATCGAACACCTTTAGAGTATATGAAAACATTGGATTTCTCGAATAAGAGAAATGCTGCGCGATCCTGTATGGACTTGTTAAAAAAGCCGATTCGAGTTCAAACTCACGTGCCGGTTGATTTTAAAGACAGCTTACTAGGTCATATGCGTTAAAAACGGATATGTTCTTCTAGTAATCTTAATCCTTTTTGCGTCCATTTTTGTAAAAAAGATGGAGCTGTTTTTTGAGGATAATTTTTTAATTCTAGCAACAGTTTAGCATGTAAATATCGTTCTTGATATAGTTTTCGCCAAGCGGCCATTTCTGATAAACTTTTTTGTGTCAGATCAAAAGAACGAATAGGATTATTATACATTTTTTGAACAAGAGCTAAGACATTTTCTTCTGATATTCGCAAACGAGGATTTTCTCCTTTTTTTTCGAATTCTTCAGCTTTTCTTGTCGAAATCTGAGCTTTTAAACGTTTGTTTTGAAGTTGAAGTGTTTGAATCTCTTTTTGAATATCAACAAAAGACATATTCTCTATTTGGGAAAAACTTTTTTTTACCGTCGTCACAGTTTCCCCTGCCGTGGGCGGTTTATTATCATGTTTCATAAAAACTCCTTTAGGAGAAAAAATATATCATAATCTCTCTTAAGAATCAAGGGGGTTCATCAGAAATTCTCGTTTTGAGAGAGTTTTCTAATAATTATTCTTGACGAGAGACAATAACTAAAGCTTCTCGTAAAACACGATTTCCGCCGATGGTATATCCTTTTTGCCATTCTTGGACAACGGTTCCGCTTGGTTTATCGGAATCGGGAATTTCTTGAATGGCTTTTTGGAAATTGGGATCGAATGGCTTACCGATCGATTCGATTTCTTTGACTCCATTTTTTTCAAGAGCGGTTCGTAGCTCTTTTTGTGTCATGACAATTCCTTCAAAGAGGCTTTTTAAGTAAGCGTTATCTTCCAGTTCTGTCGGGATAGGTAAGGCTAAAGCTCTTGCGAGGTTATCAGCGACCGGTAAGAGAGCTAAAGCAAAGTCGGCGATAGCAACTTTAGCATTTTTTTCAATTTCAGCTTGGCATCGTTTTTTAATATTTTCCATTTCGGCATAAGTACGCATGAACTTATCCCGCAGTTCAACCGTCTCTTTTTCCAGCTTTTTAATTGTTTCCGCTTGATTGAATGAGGCGTTTTCCATTTTTTCTGGCTGTTTTTTTTCAGGCTGTTCTAGTTTTTTTTCTTCTTTTTTAATGTGTTTTTCTTGATTTTTCTGTGTCATGGTTTATCCTTTTTAAAAAACGACTTAAGACTATATGTAGGAAAAGTTTTCACATTTTGCAAGATTTATTATTAAAAGGATAAAAAATGAGAGCAAATAATCGAAAATCAGATGAGTTGCGTTCTGTCACACTAACTCCGCATGTTAATTGTTATGCAGAAGGCTCTTGTTTAATTAAGTGCGGGCGGACGCATGTTTTATGTACAGCGTCATTAGAAGACCGTGTTCCCGCTTGGGTGAAGGGGACCGGAACGGGATGGGTGACGGCTGAGTATGGAATGTTGCCGCGAGCGACAGGTACACGGACAGATCGTGAAGCTAAAAAAGGACAAACCGGTCGAACCCATGAGATACAAAGGTTGATAGGCCGTGCATTGCGTTCAGCTGTTGATTTAAAGGCTATGGGCGAGGTATCTATTAAGGTTGATTGTGATGTGCTGCAAGCAGATGGTGGGACGCGAACAGCTTCTATTACGGGGGGCTTTGTGGCGTTGGCGTTAGCTTGTCATCAGCTTGTTCAAAAAGGGATCTTAAAACAAAATCCGTTAATAACAACTGTGTCTGCGATTTCATGCGGTATCTATGGCGGAGAGGCTCTTTTAGATTTAGATTATGAAGAGGATTCGCATGCGGATACAGATGCTAATTTTGTTATCACGGGACAAGGAGGAATTGTTGAGATTCAAGGAACGGCAGAAGGGAAACCTTTTTCTGAAACGGATTTTTTGAGATTGTTGGAATTAGCTAAAAAAGGCACGTCTGAATTGGCTCGATTGCAGCAAGAAATTTTGGAGGGCAAATAATGACAAAACAGCTGATTTTTGCTTCTCGGAACGCGGGTAAGATTAAAGAAATTCGTTCTTTGTTGAAGCCGTTAGGTGTTGAAGTTCTATCGGCAATTGAAGCCGACTTACCAGAGGTTGAAGAAACAGGAGAAACTTTTGCAGAAAATGCCTCATTAAAAGCATCTTCTGCCGCTTTATCAGCAGGCCTTCCGGCATTAGCGGATGATTCTGGATTATGTATTCATGCCTTAAAGAATGCGCCTGGCGTTTTGACAGCCAGATATGCTCAGAAATGTGGCGGTTATGAAGCTGCTTTTGCTGATATATTCAAGAAGTTGGAAGGGAAGTCAGATTGGACGGCTCATTTTTCGTGTGTCATTGCCTTAGCGTTTCCGAATGGAACGATAAAGACTTATGAAGGAAAATGTGAAGGGCGTATTGTTCAACCCAAAGGGATAGACGGTTTTGGATTTGATCCGATTTTTGAGCCGAAAGGATATACGCAAACTTTTGCTGAATTACCGGAAGAGGTTAAAAACCAAATTTCTCATCGTGGCTGTGCGATGAGAGTCTTTTTGGCTGATTTTGAAAATCTTATTGAAATGTGATGGTTAAGGTTTTGTTTTCCCCGCTGGACGTGCAATTACCACTTCCAGTTCCACAAGTGACGCTTGTTGCATAAGGCCAATCACGCGCAGTCAAAAGGGTGCACTCATCGGCGGGTATTTCAGACGCACTGACAGTTAAAGAGTCTGGGGTGCTGCTGAGACAATAAGAACCATCAAAAGGATTTGCGTTCGGAACATTATCAGTACATCCTTCTGGGAAAATATCATTTTCGCAAAGTTGTTTTAAGTTGATGGCGGGATAAGAGCGTCTCCAAGAATAAAGTTTTGCGGTTTCGTCACCTATATAAGAGATGGAATCATGCAACTGACTGCTTTTAAATTTCAATCGAGCTTGACCGAAGCCGGCTAAAGCGCCAATAGAAATAATACCGATAATCATCAAAACGGCCAGCATTTCAATCATGCTTCGTCCATATTGTGTCGCTTGTGTCATATTTTTTCTCCTTTTTTAGCCAGTCTAACGCGAAAGCGCTTGAAATACAACTTCTTTTTCAGCGGGGCACCCTAAATTTAACCATGTTTCTTTATAGTATTTAAAGGCCTGCTTTAAGTCTTTTTCCGTTGTTTTTCCTTGTCGAAGCATGTCTTCTACCCTAAAGGGGAACTTAGGTTCTTTCCATTTTTGAATATCTTGAAAGCTTTTTTGTGTCATGTGACGGCGACAGATGAGTTCTTTTCGCTGAACGGCTTGAGCTCCATAAAGAAAAAGGGCTTTTTGTCTGTTTGGTTCTTGTAACGCTTTTCTGAGAGCTGTTAAAGCTCGTCGTTCTTTGTTTTGGAGCCATGTCGGTGCGGGACTTTGAGGGATAAAAGCACACAAACGTGCAATGATGTCCGGTTTGTTTAATAAATTTAATCGTCTTTCTCGTGCAATCACTCGACGTAAAACTTTAAAATTCCAAGGTCCGCTAATCATTTCTTTTAAAACGCCTGTTCGAGCCATATAACGTAAAACGATATCCGCTCGTGGTAAAGCGAAGATTTTCATCATTTCATCATGTAGCCTTTGCAAAGAAAGGATACTTATTTTTTTGCGTGCTGTGTGACAAGCGTGTAAGGCTTTTTGGTCTGGTTTTCCTTTTCCAAAGCGCCCCCAAAATCTGAAAAAGCGCAAAATACGCAAATAGTCTTCTTCGATACGTTTTGTTGGTTCACCGATAAAACGAACATGTCCTTTTTTTAAATCTCGCAATCCATGAAAAAAATCTAAAATATCACCAGTCTGATTCATATAGAGAGCGTTTATTGTAAAATCTCGACGAGCTGCATCTTCCTTGATTGAAGTGCCAAAGATAACTTCAGCATGTCGACCATCGGTGTGAATGTCTTTCCGAAAAGTTGTTAATTCCACATGATGCTTTTTATAAATAACCGTTACGGTTCCAAAAGCTAAACCTGTTGGAACCACACAACAACCGGTAGCTTTTAACTTTTTAGTCGCTTCCTCGGGTAAAAGAGGCGTTGCCATATCAATATCATTTCCGGGGATATCAAGAATTTTGTCTCGAACAATCCCACCGACAAAGTAAGCTTGATTGTTAAGTGTCTCTAAAATTTTTTTTGCAGCGTTATTTTCAAAAAAATTTGTGTTCATGACTCTATTTTAGAGTCTTTTTTTGTAAAAGCCGAGTCGTTTTTTATATTTTGATTTAATTTTATGTGAAAATGAAAATTTATCTTCTTTTAATGAGTCCTTTTAACTTAAAACAGCTGTTTTTAAATACTATAGGTTGTGGTTTATTGTTTCTAAAGATACTAAATTTGACTTTTGGTTAAAAATGTGTTAATAAATAATTCCATGTTATGTATACCTCTAAATTTCTAGAAAGGCCATACCATGATTTCTATCCAGAAACTATCTCCTGAATTTCAACTTCTACAACATGACACCTCACTTTTTTCCTCCGAGACGGAGGCTCGCGTTAACGAGTTATGGCAGGCGGCTCTTTCGACATCGAATAGCCGCCTTTTTAATGGTCTTGTTTTTTCGGCGGATACAGTGAAGCCAGACTGTATTTCCGGTTCTTTTGTCGAATATCGTTATTTAATTGCGCAGAGAATGGATCCTCGATTAAAACAAGTTTTAAATATCAATCCTGTTTCAGTGATGGGTTTTTTAAGCTGTAAAGATGGTGTTTTGTTCGGAAAACGTCCTGAATGGGTTGCGACACGTCCGAATGAATGGGGGTTTTTGCCATCCAGTTATATAAAGCCGGATGTTTTTTCTCATGACGGTTGCCTTGATTATGTTAAGTCCTTTTTGGTTGAGTTGAAAAACGAGTTGAATATTGAAGCACAAGACTTAAATGATTTTTCTCATCATTCATTGGTTGTGGAGAGGACTTTGGAAGGAGATCACTACGCCTTAGTGATGAAAGCAGATGTGGCATTGTCCGTCTTTAGCATTAAAAATGCACATTTAAATGCTTCAGAAGACGAATATGCAGATGTTGTCGCGGTTCATCCGTATGAGCTGGACACGTTTATGGCAGATAAAACCGGTCGCGACATATCTATTGCTGCCAGTTTATTAGCGGATGAGGGATATTTAGCTCTTGAATCTGATTGCGCATAAGCGTATAACAAAAATATGATGATTGATACAAATGAAAAACTGGCGGCTTTGTGCGCTCGTTTGGAGCGTTCGCCTTTTATTACAGTTGACACGGAATTTATTCGTGAAAAGACATATTGGCCTGAATTATGTCTGATTCAAATTGCCGATGAAAAAGAAGCAGCGTGTGTTGATCCGTTAGCTTCGGGATTAGACTTATCCCCTCTTTTGTCATTGATGCAAAATCCTCGTGTTTTGAAGGTTTTTCACTCCGGTCGACAAGATATTGAAATTTTTTATCATTTAATGCATGCGGTTCCGGCTCCTGTGTTTGACACACAAATCGGTGCGATGGTTTTAGGGTTAGGCGAAAGTGTGTCATATCAGGCTTTAGTTCACTCTTTTTTAAAAATAGAGCTTGATAAATCTGCTCGATTTACGGATTGGTCGCATCGTCCGCTGACAAAAAAGCAGGTGGAATATGCTCTGTCTGATGTGACTCATTTAGTTCCCATTTATCAAAAAATGATACAGCGTTTAGATGAGCAAAAAAGAACTTCGTGGGTACAAAATGAAATGGATCATTTGATTGATCCGAGTTTATATGATGTGGATCCCATGGAGGTTTATAAACGCGTTAAACGCACAACGGATCAGCCTCTTTTTGTTGCGTTATTGCAGGCGTTGTGTGCTTGGAGAGAGCGATTAGCACAAAGTTTAAATCGTCCTCGTAGATTGATTTTGAAGGATGAAGCTTTGTTAGAATTGGCAGCTTCTCGACCTCAGAGTTTGGAAGATTTATCCCAGATGCGTCAAATGCCCTCGGGCATCATTAAAAAGCACGGGGAGGAAATTTTAACGGTAATAAAAGAGGTTTTATCTTCGCCTTCAGAAACATGGCCTCATCTCATTAAAGTAAAGCCATTAAGCTCTGCTCAAAAGAATATTAAAGAAATGCTGCGGCTTTTGTTGACAATTGTGTGTGAGCAAGCCGGAGTTGCTCCTAAAGTTGTGGCTTCAAATGAGGATTTGGAAGCATTGGCTCGTTCTGAAAATCCGGATATTCCGGCGATGAAAGGTTTTCGATATGAGCTTTTTGGTCGTTCGGCACAGGCTTTTAAAGCGGGACAACTCGCACTGGTGTTTGATCCTAAAAGTCATAAAATGCTTTTTATGGAGCGGCAGAAAATATAATAAAAAGGAGAAAAACTATGGATGCTATGACAAATTTACTGACCCGTCGTTCAGTTCGAGCCTATTGTTCCGGTCAAAAAGTCTCAAAAGAAAAGTTGGAGAGTATTTTAAAAGCAGGTATGTATGCTCCATCAGCAATGCATAAAAGTCCTTGGGCTTTCGTTGTTATTCAAGATCCTCAAAAATTGGAAGAAATAACACATATTCATCCGCATGCACATTTTGTGACGGAGGCGGGATGTGCAATTGTTGTTTGTGCCGATAAATCTGCCGCTTATGAAGATTATTGGTGTGTAGATCCTTTGTTGGCCGCTCAAAATATTTTGTTAGCAGCGCATGCAGAAGGTTTGGGAGCGTGCTGGTGTGGCGTATATCCGACTAAAGAACGAATGGCCGCTTTTTCAATATTGCTTTCATTGCCGGCTCATATTCAACCGATGGCTTTGATAGCTCTTGGTGTTCCGAAAGATGAAGCAGCTCAACCAAAGGATCAATTTAATCCGACGCTTATTCACCAGGAACAGTGGTAAGCTTATTCTGTGTAAGTGAAAGATACTGTAACGTCTTCTTGATTTCCGCAGATATCTGTACTTCCAGTAAACAGAGCGTCGTTAGCATGGATTGTATGTGTTTTTTCAAGCTTGGGTAAGACGGCTCGACAAACCTTCCATGGAACTTGGGTTGTCATGGTGAAGCGATAAGGTGTTTCTATTGTGATATTCAGGATATCTACATCGGATAGCTTATAAGAGCTGCCGGCAGAGAGGCCTCGCCAATCATCGCGCAGGACCATTTCTTTTGTCGCATAGCTGACTTCTGAGGCAATATGAATAGCTTGTCCACTGGTTCTTGCTTGAACTAATCCCCATAGGCCGCCGATTGATAAAGCTCCCATGATGGCTAGGACAGCTAACATTTCCAGCATTGAACGTCCGAGTTGTGTCATTTTTTCTCCTTTAAAATAAAATAAGATATTTCTAGGGTTGTTTCAAGAGCAAAGATAATTTTGCAAGAAAAAAGTAATTACTTTGTTATTACTTTTTGATTAGATTTTCAGAAAAATCAGCAGCTTCTAAGGTTATATCAGGCTGCATTTGATGTCTAAACCATGTCGATTGTCGTTTAGCATAATTGCGGGTCATTTGTTGAGCGTGTTCAATCGCTTTGCTTTCAGATAAAGAACCTTCCAGAACTTGTGTTAATTCGGCTACGCCGATAGCTTGAAACACACCGCCGGTTTTATTTGGATTTTTATTTAACAATTCGGCGACTTGTTGTAAGGCACCTGCGGCCATCATCTGTGTGAAACGGTAATTACATTGTGTATACAGTTTTTCTCTTGGAGGAAGAATGAGAAAGGTGTAAAAATCTCCTGAAATCAATGGCTTTGATGGAATTGATTGCCATTCGAATATTGTTTTTCCTGTTGTTAGTTCAACTTCTAAGGCACGACGCAATCGTTGTGGGTCTGAAAAACGTTTATCTCTGACTTTCGCTTGCACCTCATCAATAGGCATTTGACGAACGGAACGGCGAATTTCTTCAGGAATGTCGGGAAGAGAAGTTAAACCTTTCGTCAGAGCCTTGATATAAAGTCCTGTTCCTCCAACAAAAATAGGCGTTTCAATCTCTGAAATAATTTGTTTGACCTTTTCCAGCCATAAGGCGACGGAACTTTTTTCAAAAGCATTTAAAAAACCATAGAGTAAATGAGGAACATTCTCTTGCTCTTCTGGCGTGGGGCGAGCCGTTAAAATGGGAACGTCTTCATAGACTTGTAAAGAATCTGCATTGATGATTGTCCCGTTGACGGCTTTGGCTAAACGGAGACTGAAAGCAGATTTACCGGAAGCGGTTGGTCCGGCGACCACATACATTTTTCTTTTCATGATGTTATTTTATGTTCTTTTTATTTAAAAAATCATTAAAATGAATTATACTCATCGACATGACAGATAGATATGCTTTTAGATATGTTGAAACAACTGTTCAGTCGTCTTGGCGGAACAGCTTTTGGGCTGAGGGGACAAACCTTTTGGATGACGTGTCCGCACGATTTAAAGGGGAAAAAGTTATTTTCAAAGATATATCCGCACCGGCCCTTTACTGGGGTGTTTTAACGCCTGTCTGCGAAGAAAAACCAGCCTTTGAACTGGTTGATAGCTATGGTGCCGATGCGGTTCGATTAGCAATGCTTCAACCGGGAGGTCTGTCCGAACAGACATTGACGGGAGCTTGGCGACTGATGAATGCATTGTGGTTAGGACTTCGGGATAAGACGGAAATAGCGCCTGATTGGAAAGATAAGGAATTGGTTCCGGCTTTGCATGCTTTACAGAAAGAGGACTTTTCTGATTTATTGATACACCTAAAAAGTCTTTTTCACAGAGGTCCAAGAGCATCTTTGCTTCCGTTATTATATCCGTTTATACCACACTTAATAACGCATTTGATTCCGGATATACAGACTCGTATGTCTTCTTTTTATCAAAGATGGAAAACTCAACAGTTGCCGCCCGTTTTATTTATTGAGATAAACGGAGAACGTATTGCTGATTTTGTACCGAATAGTTTAGAAAACGAGGAAATAAAAAAAGAAGCCTTGTCTTTTCCTGTTGTTCAACATAAAATAAACGGACGTCCAGTGTGTGATGTTAAAATAATACCGTTAAAGGGAGTCAATTTTGTCATTTAAGTCTGTTATATGTGTTTGTTTATTTATCCTGACGGCTGCTTGCGGATGGACGCCGGTATACATGAAGAATAAACAAGGTGTTTCCGTTGTTGATGAGACGGCGCAAGTTCGAGTTGCAAAAGTACCTGAAGAAACTGGTCGTATTTTAGTTCGAACACTGAACAGTATGTTAAATCCGGATAATAAGGATGTTTCCAAAAAATATGAATTACAAATTGACTTATCTGAGACATTAAATACAGACCAAGGTATTTTAGGAGATAATACAGCGACCAGAGCAACAATGAGATTAACGGCTAAATATAAATTAGTGGAGTTGGGGACAAATCGTATTTTGTTGTCGGATAAGGCATATACTATTTCAAGTTATAATATCTTAACAGCTCCATATGCGACTTTGACGGCAGAGCAAACAACAAGGCGTCGTTTAGCTGAATTATTGGCAAATTCGATAGCTCTTAGAATGGCAAATTATTTTAAAGGACGGCAGTCGTCATGAAAGTTAAAGCGGGTCAACTGAAAGCATTGGTTTCCGAGATTACGTCTTCTTTTAAAGGATTTTTGATTTATGGAACAGATGTCGGCGCTATAGATGAAGCGGCCACTCGTATTCAAAAGATGTTATCGGATAAAAAGCCGTTGGCTGTGACAGAATTAACAGTTGAGCGATTGCGAGAAACTCCGACTCTATTCTGGGATGAGGTTGGCGCATTATCTATGTTCGGCGATCGACATTTGATACGAATGAAAAATCCGACGGATACTTTTGCTAAGGAGTTGGAAACATATTTATCGTCAGATACGGGAGATGTATTTGTTTTAATCACTGCAGATAATTTGAATACAAAATCAGCCTTGGTTAAGTTATGCGATGAGGCGAAAAGAATAGGTGCTTTGGGATGTTATCCTCAGGAAGAGAACGACATTCGAGCGACGATTTCGAGTATTTTATCTGAAAATGGTTTTGTGATTGAACCGGAAGCCTTAGTTTATTTGGCTCAGAATTTAGGAGCAGATAAAGGTATTACTTTATCTGAAGTGAATAAGTTAATGCTTTATATGGGGGATGAGAAACAAGTGACTTTAGCAGATGCTGAGGCTGTGATTGGAAATGGTTCTGCGGTTTCTATAGATGATTTAATGATGCATGTTTTATCTGGACAGGCTTCTTTGGTTCAAAGAGACTTTGAATTATTGCAGCAAGAAGGGATTGCGGCGGCACAGATGACGCGAGCCTTTGTTTTGAAGTTAAATCAATTGCTTTTGGTTTTATCAAAGATGAAAAAAGGAGAGCCTGCCGATAC
Source organism: uncultured Alphaproteobacteria bacterium (assembly GCA_949282845.1). Lineage (GTDB taxonomy): Bacteria > Pseudomonadota > Alphaproteobacteria > CAAHEQ01 > UBA3637 > CALXXX01. The sequence goes on from CASDQF010000014.1 coordinate 51,884, forward strand.
AGCTATTCGAGGGACGCCACCATTTATTCCTTTTAAATATAGTTCTTTATGGAAACGTATTGTTTTAAGTTGGCCGGAAAGTTATACAATGGATGCTTTAAATATTATGTTGACGGCAGAAAAAGAGACAAAGAGTGGTTTGCCGGCTGATTTGATATGTAATCGAGCTTTAACTGGATTAACAGCCGCCGGTAAAAAATTTTTAGCAAGTCGGCGGTAGAAAATTGAAAGATATGATCAAAAAAAACGCTCCATTCGGAGCGTTTTTATCTTAACAATCGCGTTTATTTTTTTGTCGGCTTACCCTGACGCGCTTTATAACGCGGGTTTACTTTGTTAATAATAAAGACACGGCCTTTTCTTTTAACAATTTTGTTGTTTTTATCGCGTTTAAAAGCCGCCTTTAAAGAGTTAACGATTTTCATAATACCACCTTACTTCATTTTATCGGAAACTTGAGAGGGTAAAATACAGGATTTTGAAAAGCTTGTCAACAAAAAACTTTATTTGTCGAAAAAACCAACGACTTCGATGTGTTTAGAATAAATAAATTGATCAACAGGGATAACTTGATGAAGTTGCCATCCGCCGTTTACTAAAAGGGCAGCATCTCTTGCAAAAGTTTGTGGGTTGCATGAGACCATAACAAGATGTTTTAGCTTCATTTCTGCCAAAATTCGACATTGTGCTTCAGCGCCTGCACGAGGAGGATCCAGGACAACAGCATCGCTCTTTTGAATTTCTTCCGTAGTTAAAGGGTTTCGAAACAAATCTCGTTCTTCGGCGTCAATATTTTGTCGCCGAAGAGCTTTAATCGATTCGCTCGTGGAATCGTAACCTTTAACGATGAAGCCAGCTTGATGCAACGGACGTGTAAAAGTTCCTTGACCACAAAATAAATCTAAGACGCGGTGGCAACCTTCTAGTCCTTTTAAGACGAGTTTTATTAAAGTTTCTTCTCCGATTTGCGATGGTTGTAAAAAGACATCTGGAGGAAAGGGCAGCGCATGGAGCTGATAAATCGGTTCGTCCTGATAATGAAAACGAGCAATGGCATTATTTTGGCAAAAGGTTGTTAGTGCTTCTAATTTGGTAAGAGGTAAGTTGTGTTCTTTATCTTTCCAAACAACATCAATACCCCAAGGTGTATCCGTGACAGCTATATCTCCTGATGCATGTAAGGCTTTAACGACTTCTCTGAGAGGTTGAATCAGTTTTTCTAGAGAAGGCGTCAGAACTAAACATGACGTGATGGGTACAATAATATGACTTTTAATCGCATTGAAGCCGAATATTCCATTTTTCATGGCAAAAGTTGCTCGTCGACGTGTTCCTGAAGGAAGAGCAATGACATCATCAACAGGCGGTGTTAGACCTCGATGCCGTAAAGCTTCTATAACGACATTTTTTTTCATGATGAGATAATCGGACGACGATAAATCTTGAAATAAACATCCTCCACATTTGCCGAAAAAAGGGCATAGTTTCATTTATTGCTCCGAGTTTTGGCAGCAATTGTTCCAGCAAAATGCAGGAGGATGAAAAACAAATAGATACGTACCAATAAATCAATTGTTAATAGTATTAAGTTAACAGCCCAGAAAAGTGTGGATTGTTCTAAATTGACTAAAGAAAAAGAAAGCCAATTTAAAAAGCGTCCCCAATAGGAAAAAAATAAACTTAATACAACCGTAGCACCCGTAATATCTAAGACATGTAGCCAGTTTTTTTTGAAATATTCAAAAGTGTGTCGGAACGCCGGCAATTTATTTTCAGGAAGCCGCTGAATGAATAGGAGATCATACGGAATGACAATAATCAGTAAATAAGCCAGTAAAATAAATGCTGCCAGATGAGGAGTTGTCATGCTAAAAGGAAGAATAAGACATGTTCCCAAGACCATTAAACCAGATTGACATGCGACAAAAGAGAAGCCGGCTTTGAATAAACTTTTAAAAGAAATATCCTCCCATGGATTTTTTTTGTTTTCTTGGACATGGACAGCAAACATCAATCCGTGTCCTATAAAGAAAACAGCAAAGAATAGAAAAATAAACGAACTGATGACATTCTCGAAAAATAATATTTCTATTGATAAATCTTGGAAAAAAGGTCGAGAGAAAAGGAAAAAAAGGAAAGAATAAACCAACAAAAGACAAGCTGTCCAGCCTAAGACGGGACGACCACAAGTATCTTTTAAGAGTTTTTTTAGAAAAGACATTTCGCCTCCTTATAATTTATGAAAATAGTTATCTTGATTTTTATTGTTATGAGCATCTAAAAAAGTATTATATTGTTCTTCAATAGGAGCCAAACGCTCAGGATTTGAAGCTTTAACATCACTTTGAGGTGTTTTTTGTTTTTGATAGACAAAGCCTGTTTGAGCAAATAAATGAGCGATTGTTGCAAAATAAGCGCTCCATAGGAAGAAAAAGAAAAATAAACCAAAAACATTTATCATCAGAGGAATGATTAAATCGTTTGACCACATAGGTAGATAATGTGTTAATATCAGCCATAAAAACGCAAACGGGATTGTCGGCAGGAAAAACCATAATCTGGCCGGAGAAAATAAGA
>CASDQF010000015.1 GCA_949282845.1 uncultured Alphaproteobacteria bacterium
AAGAAGTTGCAAAACCTGAAGTCGCTCAAGCAGAAACGACTACTCAAGAAGCAACCGAGCCAAACTCATTAGAAAAAGGGTGGAATACTTTTGTTAATAATTTGACCTTCAAAGATGGAACAACAACCGACGGTGTATGGCAAAGTGTCAAGGGGGGAGTTAACTCTGTTGTAGATGCGCTTACACCGGCTCAAAAAGAAAACGCACAAGTTGCTCAAGAGACAACCAAAACAACATCCGTTCAAGAAGAAGTTGCAAAACCTGAAGTCGCTCAAGCAGAAACGACTACTCAAGAAGCAACCGAGCCAAACTCATTAGAAAAAGGTTGGAATACTTTTGTTAATAATTTGACCTTCAAAGATGGAACCACAATGGATGGTGTGTGGCAAAGTGTCAAGGGGGGAGTTAACTCTGTTGTAGATGCGCTTACACCTGCTCAAAAAGAAAACACACAAGTTGCTCAAACAGAAAAACCTTCTGCAGAAGCTGCTGATCCAACATTATTAGAAGAAGCTTTAGATGCAGTTACACCTACTCAAGAAGGATGGAATCGCTTTGTAGATAATCTCACCTTCGAAAAAGGAACAACAATGGATAGCGTCTGGCAATCGACAAAAGCCGGAGCACAAACAGCTTATGATTACATGGGAGACGCTTTAACGGATGCAAAAAATTGGACTGTTCGACAGTTTGAACCGGATCCTTATATCGTAACCATTGTAACACCTACATTCGGCGCTTTACCTGTCGCTTTGCCGCCTGAAATGAACCCTCATCCCAAAACATTTATGCAACGAACAGGTGATCAAATTGCTGCAGCTTATGATAAAGTCAAAGATGCAGGACATGTTGTTGCTGATGCCTTTACGACAAAAGAAGGGTTTAACAAAATGGTGGATGGAACAGCTCAAGTCGTCAAAGACTTACCTGGAGATGTTTCAAATTTTGCACAAAAAAGTGCTCAAAAGGTATCCGAATTATTTACTTCTGAAAAAGAACAGCAAACCGCCGAAGTCAAAGCAGATGAAACAAAGCCTGTGGAAGCTTACACTTATGTCGGAACAGGTGCTGAGGACGTCAATATTACTGTAAGTGCTTTCAAACCAGAAGCAGAAGGAAAACAACCTGCTGTCTCTGAGAAAAAAGAACAAGTGCAACAATCACAAAAAAATCCTCAGACATTGGCAGAGTTCTTAAAATCAAAAGGTCTGTCTGATGAAGATATTAAAGAAGCTTTGACATTAGCAAACAAAGAAGCTAAACGAGCCCAGTTAAAATGGAGCGGAAAAGGATTGGGTTTGGAAGAAGGAGAAAAATCCGTTGCCGTATCGACAACTTCCCTTTTAAAGCAAAAATTATCAAACGGTCGTGGTTAAGATTTAACCTTATTTTAAAAAGCCGGAGAGCATCTCCGGCTTTTTTATGATAAAGATAATACTTGAAAAATCGGAAGAATCTGCTAAGAATACAGACAGGTGTTTAACACAAATAAAGGATCATAAAATGACAAGAAGAAAATTAATTGCCGGAAATTGGAAAATGAATTGCTATAAAGAAGCTGGAGTTTCTTTAGCGTTAGAGATTGCTCGTCGATATAAAGCATTGTCTACGCCCTCTTTTGATGTATTCATGGCTCCTCCTTTTACATTGCTGGATGCAGTTGTGCAAGCAACAAAAGGAACAGGTGTATGGATTGGAGCACAAGACTGCGCTGTTGAAGAAAAAGGAGCTCACACCGGGGATGTCAGTCCGGAAATGATTAAAGATTTAGGCTGTGGCGGCGTAATTGTCGGTCACTCAGAACGTCGTGCTGATCACGGAGAAACTGATACTTTGGTCAAAGAAAAAGCAAAAGCGGCTCTCAGAGCCGGATTAGGTGTCATTATTTGTGTTGGAGAAACACTCCAAGAACGAGAGGCCGGTCAAGCATTAGCCGTCGTTGGTCAACAATTAAAAGGTTCTGTTCCTGAAGAAGCCGAAGCTGGCAAAGTTGTGATTGCCTATGAACCAGTTTGGGCAATCGGAACAGGTAAAACGCCCACCAGCGCTGATGTTCAAGAAATGCATGCTTTTATGCGCCAAACTTTAACTGATATGCTCGGTTCAGAAACGGCTCAAAAGATGCAACTGCTTTATGGTGGTTCCGTCAAGCCCAACAATGCAGCAGAGTTATTAAGCCTGCCGGATGTAGACGGAGCACTTATTGGCGGTGCCAGCTTAAAAGCAGATGATTTTTGGGCAATTGCCGAAACACAATTACAAAAATAAATACAAAAATCCTCTTAAAACCTATTTGAAAGAGGCAAAAAAAAGAAAGGAAAACAAATGTATACTGTCGTTCTTGTTATTGATATTATTTTAGCCGTATTTTTGTGCGCTTTAGTCTTATTACAGCGTTCTGAAGGCGGAGCTTTGGGAGGCTTAGGCGGCGGAACAGCAGCAACCAGCTTTATGACAGGTCGTTCTGTCGGAAACATGCTCACTCGTTTGACAGCTATTTTAGCTTTCTGCTTTGTCGTAACAACACTCACATTAGGTATTCTAGCAAAACGTGACTTGCAAAGAACCAGTATGGTGACAACGACCGTTCCTGTTGAAGCCCCTGTTCAGGAATAAATTGATGAAACACGTTGCTGTTAAAAACATTACATTTGGTAATGATTTACCATTTGTTCTGATTGCGGGTCCTTGTCAAATGGAAAGTCGAGAGCATGGACTGGAAATGGCTAGTGCTTTGAAAGAATTGACTGACCGTCTTGGAATCCCTTTTGTATTTAAAGCCTCTTTTGATAAAGCTAATCGCACCTCTTTATCCGGGAAACGCGGATTAGGATTAGAAAAAGGATTGGCTGCCTTTCAAGAGATTAAGGAACAAATCGGCTGCTTAACGTTAACGGATATCCATGAACCCGCTCAATGTCTTCCGGCATCAGCAGTTGTAGATATTTTACAAATCCCGGCTTTTTTATGTCGACAAACGGATTTACTTGTCGCCGCAGCTCGAACAGGCTCTGTCATCAATGTCAAAAAAGGACAGTTCTTAGCGCCTTGGGATATGAAAAATGTTGCGGCTAAAATTGCCGATTCCGGCAATCAGAATATCTTATTAACGGAAAGAGGCGTTTCTTTTGGATACAACACCTTGGTCGTTGATATGCGGAGTTTACCTATTATGAAAGAAACAGGATATCCTGTGATTATTGACGCAACGCATGCGGTACAACAACCCGGAGGACAGGGTTCTTCTTCCGGCGGAGACAGACGGTTTGCACCCGTTATAGCAAATGCTGCTCTGACGACCGGAATAGCCGGTGTATTTGTCGAAACACACAAAGATCCGGACAAAGCTCCCAGTGATGGTCCTAATATGATTGTTTTTGCTGAGCTGGAAAACTTATTGAAAAAAATGATGGCGTTTGATCGTGTAGCAAAAACCGATTTATAGAATTATCATTTCAATCGCATAATTCATACAACACAAAAAATTAAATCATTCAAAATATTTTTTTGAAAGTTTTTTATTGATAAAAATATCCACAACAGTCATAGCTGGAAAAATTATCACAGCTCGTTAATTGTTCTTCTTGTATACAATCATATCTTTTAAAATATAATGGACCGTATGTACAGAGTTCAGCAGATAACAGCCATTGTGAACCAGGGCTATTGACATCACAATATTGTTGTCCGCCACAAGAATAAATTGTTTCTTGTATATTAATTTCGGCAGGTGCATCTCCATTGTTACAGTTACAGGAACCATTTTGTTGTGTTAAAATCCATTCTCCACCGTTCGTACAGCATTGTTTTTCCTGACCTGCAGCATTTGGATTATTCGAACAACACATAACGACATCATCAAGAATATATCCACTCAGATAATCTTCCGCGCAGCAAATTTGGTAAGAAGAACCGCTGATATTTTTGACAAATTGCCCGACAGGACAACAAGCATACTCATTTTCAGCTTTTTGATAAATATTCCCATTGCAACACACACCCTTTGAACCATTCCAATAGGCTTCTTCATGCTCTTCACAAACCATATGCATTTTTCTTTGAACAACTTTAGCAGAAGCAGGTAAAGCAAGAATAGAAAAGAGGATTATATAATTAAAACAATTAGTTAATATGGGGGGGGGGTAACTTTAGCTAAAATAGACATATTAAACTCCTTTTATATATTCTTTAAGTTAGAATAACAAAATAATAGTCGATTTGTAAATATTTTTTAAATAAAAAAACAGCTTCTTTTTTATCCTCTACATGGTCATTTTTGAAGAAACTTTTTCAATAATGTTCAAATTAGTATTATCTTGCTGTATCTTGAACAGAAGCACAAGTCTCTTTTAGAGCTTTTTTATAAAAAAAACTTGAAACTTTGTTGATTTCGAGATACAAGGAGAGATATGTTTTTAATATGTATTGTCAAAGAAAAGGAAAAGAAAAATGACAGAAATTGTTGATATTCGTGGTAGAGAAATTTTGGATTCCCGAGGAACACCGACAGTAGAGGTGGATGTTTTGTTGGAAGACGGTTCTTTCGGTCGTGCAGCTGTTCCAAGCGGAGCTTCAACCGGTGTTCATGAGGCTGTTGAACTCAGAGATGGAGATAAATCTCGCTTTGGCGGAAAAGGTGTCACAAAAGCTGTTGAAGCTGTAAACGGAGAAATCTTTGATGCTGTAGTGGGCATGGATGCTGAAGACCAAATGGCCATCGATCAAACAATGATTGATTTAGATGGAACTGAAAATAAAGGACGCCTCGGAGCAAATGCTATTTTGGGTGTTTCTTTAGCAACGGCAAAAGCGGCTGCTGAAACTGTCGGTTTGCCTTTATACCGTTATATCGGCGGAACTTTTGCACATGTTTTACCAACACCAATGATGAACATTTTAAACGGTGGTAAACATGCTGATAATCCAATCGATATCCAAGAATTTATGATTATGCCTGTTTCTGCTCCAACAGTCGCAGATGCAGTTCGCATGGGAGCTGAAGTTTTCCAAGCATTAAAATCTAATTTGAAAAAAGCCGGAATGAACACAAATGTCGGTGATGAAGGTGGTTTTGCACCTGCAATCGGTTCTGCTAAAGAAGCTTTAGATTACATCGTAAAATCTATCGAAACCGCCGGATATAAACCTGGTGATGATGTTGTCCTCGCTTTAGATGCTGCTTCCAGCGAATTCTACAAAGACGGAAAATATGTCTTAGAAGGTGAAGGAAAGACATTTACAAACGAACAACTCGTTCAATACTATGTTGACTTGAAAAACAACTTCCCAATTATGTCTTTGGAAGACGGTATGGCTGAAGATGACTGGGAAGGTTGGAAAATGCTGACAGAAACTCTGGGCGGTAAAATGCAACTGGTCGGCGATGATTTATTTGTCACAAATTCCAAACGTTTAGCTATGGGTATTGATAAAAAAGTTGCAAACTCTATTTTGGTAAAAGTTAACCAAATCGGCTCTCTGACAGAAACTTTAGATGCTGTTGAAATGGCTCATCGTGCCGGCTATACAGCTGTTCTGTCTCACCGCTCCGGAGAAACTGAAGATGCCACAATCGCTGACATCGCTGTAGCCACTAACTGCGGTCAAATTAAAACAGGTTCTCTGTCTCGTTCTGACCGTATGGCAAAATACAATCAACTGATTCGTATCGAAGAAGAATTAGCTGATACTGCTCGCTATGCCGGTAAATCTATTTTTGCAAGATTTTCAAAATAAGAAAAATTAATAAAGAAAAGCCCCTCTTCCGAGGGGCTTTTTCTTTATGTTCTAAAAAAAAACAATAAAATTCAGAAAGCTGTTTAAAATGACGGCTATTTCAAAAAATGTTTTACAAATAAACAATGAATCCGTATAATATTTTAGAACAAAAAAAAGGAGCCGCAGAT
>CASDQF010000016.1 GCA_949282845.1 uncultured Alphaproteobacteria bacterium
ACAACAGGGCCGGCAGGAAAGTATGCGGGATATTGTATACGCTGCTTTTGAGCAGGGGTTGTCTGCAGAAGTTATCGCGTCTTTGACACACATGCCTGTTGATGAGGTTGAAAAACTCCGTGAAACTTCCCGGACGTGAGCTGCCTTCAAACGGCTGTATCCGGAGGGGAGGCCCACATGAAGTATGAATTAGACTTATATGACAAATGGTGCGGACGCCGCCGTCAGTAGCGGTGCCGGTAAAACCGGAAGTGTCAAGGACGGCATACAACAGGGCCGGCAGAAAAAAAACGATACAATCACTCTGCTATGCTAAAAACCAACAGAGTTTTTGAAACAGTTACACCGTATGTACCTGGTTCCGGTAGAAAACACCGGAGATGCTGCCGGAAAAATTAGTTCCATCCCGTGCCTGTTCCGGTACGGGATGTTGCTCTCTGTTACCCATTCTTTTGTAAATGCCGGATTCGCTCCAGTAAAGTGGGGTGGGAATAATTCCAGAAAGCATAGATTTTTGAGGGCATCAGATCGGAAAGGTTTTCGCTGTTCAGTTTAATCAACACATTGATTAAATGCTCTGACGTTCCGGTTAAATTGACTGCAAAGAAATCAGCCTGGTATTCATCCCTTCTGGAACCAAAATTGACAAGGGGACTGATTATTTCCTGCACTGCTTCAAAAAGAATTATTGCCAAAAACAAACCGATAAATTCCATAGACTGAAGTCCCATTATCTGTATCTGGTAAAATCCAAAGCCTTCATATAATAATGGCAGGTTTGCCAATCGGAACAGACAGTACATAAGCACAAATTCCACGGGAGCTGTCAGTAAAAAACGTTTTAAAATATGGTGGCGGGCATAGTGTCCCAATTCATGGGCTAAGACTGCTGTCAATTCTTCCGTAGTAAGCTGCTGTATCAGCGTATCAAATAAAACAATCCGCTTGGATTTTCCAAACCCGGTAAAATAGGCATTAGAATGTCCGCTGCGTTTTGAAGCATCCATTACGTATACTCCGGAAGCCTTGAATCCTGTTTTTTGCATTAACTCCGTGATGGCATCTTTCAGCTCACCATCTTCCAAAGGTGAGAACTTGTTAAAAAGAGGTGCGATTACCAGTGGATACACGATTTGTGCCGCTAAGATAAACACAAATAAAATGACCGATACAAGAATCCACCAGTTATGGGGAAAGAAAATCAAAACCGCCGTAACGGGTATTAAAAGCAGGGCTGAAACTACCAGAGATATAATCTGTGATTTGCATAAATCCTTCAGCCAGAGGGAAAAAGTCATATTGGAAAATTCAAATTTCTTTTCTATTTTAAACTCAGTATATAAGTTAAAAGGGAGGGTGATAAAAAATCCCGGGAGTCCCGCAAAAACATAAAACAGAAAAAATGCGCTGTATGTGCTGGTAAAATTCCGGGGATTCCCCGTAAGGTTCAGGGTAAGGTCAAAAATCCACGGATAAAAACCCGTTAGAGCTAGGGCAAGGGTTACCGTTACAGATACAATACTTGACGGAATCCAGGAATGGTACAGGGCATTTTTATAACAGGTGATTTTTCCGAGCTTTTCCGTATCAAAGGCTTGTGCTGCCGGATATTTGAACAGTTCCGGCAAAAGTTCCGTTACCGGTTGTCTGGAAAGTTTTTTCCGTGATGTATAATTAAGAAAAGCTAAAAAATGATGTAACAAAAAACTGAAAACTGTTCCAAAAATGAAAACAAGGACAAAAACATTTGTTGTATCAACTGTATACATAGTATTTCTCTAAACACAAAAGGCGGGAATTACCCCGCCTTTTAATTACATTTTTTGCAATCGGTTAATTAAGTAGGGGAAGACTGTTTCAAAATCAACGCCGTACCAGTTATAGTCTTTGTGTTGTAGAGTAGCGTCAATGGATTCTGCTACGAAGTCTCCTGCCAAAGCGTAGGACTGTTCCAAAGTCAATCCCCGCATTAAAGCTCCTGTTAAAACGCTGGCAAAAATATCGCCGGTACCGTGGAAACTTTGAGGCATTTTTTTGTGGAAATACCAGCTGATAGTGCCGGTATTGGCATCGTAGGATGCTATTCCGATTTTTCCGGTAACGCCTATCAGTTCCGGTTGATCTTTTTCAAATTCGATTCCTTTTAGAACGACTTGTTTTGCTCCTAACTGAGCCAGTTGTTTCAATACGGAAATAATGTAATCTTTGTCGTATCCGGCAGCTTGGTAGGGAATGCCTAACATAAAGCTGGCTTCTGTCAAGTTCGGTACAACAACGTCGGCTTTTCCGCAGAGTTTTGCCATGGCAAAGGCAAATTCTTGGGTGAATCCGGGATACAGTTTGCCGTTGTCTGCCATACAGGGATCTACGATTTTTAAGGCTGTTGAACCGAAATCTGCCATCAGTTTGTGCATTAAGTCCAACTGTTCAAAGGAACCTAAGTATCCGGTGTAAATGGCGTCAAATTGTATATGTTCATCTTTCCAGTGGCGACAAATGGGTTCAATATCTGAGGTCAAATCCCGGAAGGTAAAACCTTTAAACGCTGTGTGAGTAGATAAAACCGCCGTAGGCAGTACACAGGCTTCCACACCCATAGCAGAAATAATGGGTAAGGCAACAGTTAACGAACATTTTCCCACACAGGAAATGTCCTGAACGGTAATAATTCTTTTCATTTTTTTCTCCACGAGCAAGTATAGCGAAAAAAAAGCTGTGCCGCAATACTGGGGAGTTTTGATATAAATTTCAAAAAAAAGCAAAAGTCCCTTGGAAAAGTTGCATAATGTGCAAAAAGTCCTTTGGAAAAGTTATAAAAATAATAAAAAGTCCCTTGGAAAAGTTGTGTAGTTTGCAAAAAGTCCATTGGAAAAATTGTAAAAATAATAAAAAGTCGCTTGGAAAAATTGTGTTTTTTATAAAAAGTCACTTGGAAAATAAGCTTGTGTGTTTCTCAGGTATTGATGTAACTACAGCTGTGGAAACGAGGCAGATTTGAGTTATCTTCGTTTCTCCTATGGGCTAAACAGTAAGAAATTACTGCGAACTCCCGCTTAATAGACAGAAAGAACTTTTGGCGGATCATTGACCTGTCGGTAATGGTGGAACAAAGTGTCCTCCTAAATCCACGAATATCAGGATGGTCTAGTGCCGAAAATCTTGATTTCTACAGCCTTTTCTTTTTTATATTTTATTGGTTTGTCATTGACAAATGGCACAACATATCAGATTTCTCCTGTAACAGTAATCTGCGGAAATCAGGCGACTGGAAAGAGTACAATTGCTAAGCTTTATTCTATTTTTTCATGGCTTGAAAAGGCAAATGTAAAGTCTGAACTGGGAATGACTAATGAAAACATTGACGATTTAGTTTCTCTTTGTAAGCCATACCGTATTGATGAATATTTTAATGAACAAACTGAGATCCATTATATAGGAACAACCTGCGAATTTATTTATCAAAATAGAAAATTTTCTTCCAAGACCATAGATTTGAATAAAAATCTAATACAATATAAACGTCCAAAGATTATGTATGTTCCAGCAGAACGTAATCTTTTAACTTCTATTGAAGATGCTGAAAATATTAAAAACCTTCCATCAATGCTTTCCATTTTAATGGATGAATATGAAAAGGCAAAAAAAGCATCAAAGTCTGGTACCAGGAGAAATGATACATATTTATGAAACAAAATCAGATGGTTCTATCAAACTTCTTGAACCGTATGAAAATCTTCCTTCTGATGACAACGAACTTAACAAGGCATTGGAAGAACAGAACGACAGTTTCTCAGATCTTCTTGAACTGGAGGCTAAGTTTTGCAAGTAAATTTTTACGACTATGCCACAACAGTAAACCAAGTAAAAGAATTTGGACTTGTTGATCCAGGCGATAAAGAAGGAAAAAAGCCAGCTTTTGTAAGTTATGACAAAAGTACAGATAAATGGAATGGAACAGCTTACAAACACAATAAGCTTTTTGGTAAAGAGTTGAATAAATACGAAAACAAAAGAGCTTATCTTTGCAATTCCAGAAGACCATTCGTCCCATCAATTCATAAAATTGCTCAGCAGCAGTTTATGCAGAAAAATAAGATTGTGCTTCGTATTAAGACGGAGATTGAAGAGTTAAAGTAGAAAAAGATAAAAAAATTAACAAACATCCTACTGAAAACAGCGATTCTTCGGAGCTGCTGAAATCAGGGAGATGTTTAAAAGTTCAACACGGGAACTGCTTCATAAGATTACCGACTTTGGCAATGTTGGAACCACAAAAAAACACCGGTAAAAATGCCATCGTCTGACACAATCACCAGTCGCTTTCCTAGTAAAAACGCCTTTTTAATGATATAATCAATCATTATTTTACAAAAAGGACATCATCATGGCAAAATCAAAATCCCAGAAATCTAAATCATCTTCAGCAACAATCGGATTTGAACAGCAGATTTGGGATGCAGCTTGTGAACTTTGGGGACACATTCCCGCTGCAGATTATCGCAAAATCTTTACAGGACTTATCTTCTTAAAATACATCTCTACCGCATTTGAAAAGAAATACAAGGAACTTGTAGAAGAAGGCTATGGCTTTGAAGACGATTCAGATGCATACGAAGCAGACAACATTTTCTTTGTTCCGCCAGAGGCACGTTGGAGTGAAATTGCAAAGGCAGCCCACACACCGGAAATCGGCACAATCTTAGACAAAGCCATGATTGCCATAGAAGCCGACAACAAAAGCCTCAAAGGCGTCCTTCCAAAAAACTACGCCAACCCCGAACTGGACAAACGCGTTCTTGGTAACGTAGTAGACGTGTTCACCAACATGGACATGAGCGACACCGAAGCAAGCAAAGACCTCTTGGGCCGCACCTACGAATACTGCATCGCGCAGTTTGCTTCCTACGAAGGAGTAAAAGGCGGCGAGTTCTACACACCGGCAAGCGTAGTAAAAACAATCGTAAATATCTTAAAGCCGTCAGAAGGAAAACGCGTTTACGACCCATGCTGCGGTTCAGGCGGAATGTTCGTTCAGTCCGTAAAGTTCATTCAAGAGCACGCAGGAAACAGAAGCAACATCTCAGTCTTCGGACAGGAAGCCAATGCCGACACCTGGAAAATGGCCAAAATGAACATGGCAATCCGCGGAATCGACGCAAACTTTGGCGACCATCCGGAAGATACCTTTTTCAACGACCTGCATTCCACGCAGAAGTTCGACTTCATCATGGCAAATCCGCCCTTCAACTTAAGCAACTGGGGGCAGGATAAATTGCAGAACGACCCTCGCTGGGCATACGGACTTCCACCCGCAGGCAACGCAAACTACGCCTGGATAGAACACATGATTTACCACCTGGCTCCAAACGGAAAAATCGGTCTTGTTCTTGCAAATGGCGCCCTTTCCACCCAGACTAGTGGCGAAGGAGAAATCCGCCGTAAAATAATCGAAGCAGATTTAATAGAAGGAATTGTCGCCATGCCAACCCAGCTTTTCTACAGCGTAACAATTCCGGTAACCCTCTGGTTCATCACCCGTGGCAAAAAGCAGACCGGCAAAACCCTCTTCATAGATGCCCGCAACATGGGCCACATGGTAGACCGCAAGCACCGCGACTTTTCCGAAGAAGACATCGCCCGCCTTGCCGACACCTTCACCGCCTTTCAGAAGGGCATCCTCGAAGATGTAAAAGGCTTCTGCGCCGTTGCCACTACAAACCAAATCGCCGCCCAGGATTACATCCTCACCCCCGGCCGCTACGTTGGCATAGAAGAAAAAGAGGAGGACGACGAACCTTTTGCTGATAAGATGAACCGCCTGACCACCGAACTTGGCGGAATGTTCGCAAAGAGCCACGAGCTCGAAGAAGAGATAAAGAAAAATCTTGCAGGGATTGGGTTTAAGATTTAGGAGAGAACATGGCAGAAAACACACGGATAAAGCTTTTTGAAGACAAGAAAGTCCGCACGATTTGGGATGAGGAAGCCGAAGAATGGTATTTTTCGGTGGTGGATGTAGTTGCTGTGCTGACGGAAAGTCCGAATCCACGAAAGTATTGGAGTGTACTTAAAACCCGCTTAAAAACAGAAGGAAGTCAGTTGGCTACAAATTGTAGTCAACTGAAAATGCCTGCTACCGACGGAAAAATGTACAAAACCGACTGCATGACTACTGAACAGCTTTTCCGCCTGATTCAGTCAATTCCATCGCCAAAAGCAGAACCTTTCAAGCTCTGGATGGCACAGGTCGCAAAAGAACGCCTTGACGAGATGCAGGACCCGGAGCAGGGAATTCAACGCGCTTTGCTGGAATACCGCGCACTCGGTTATTCAGAAAATTGGATTAACCAGCGGCTCAAATCAATTGAAATCCGCAAAGAACTTACCGATGAATGGAAAAAGCACGGCTTAAAAGAAGGCGTTCAGTTTGCCACGCTTACCGACATCATCTATAAAACATGGGCAGGCAAAAGAGTACAAGGAATACAAAGTCCTCAAAAAAGAAAATCTTCGCGACAACATGACCAACAAGGAACTTGTTCTGAATATGCTCGCTGAACTTTCCACAAAAGAAATCTCGGAAAGCTCTAATCCGCAAGATTTTGACGACCATATTCAGAATGCCGTGGACGGCGCGACAATCGCCAAAAACGCAAGAATTGAACTTGAGTAGAAAACCGGAAAGAAAGTTGTTACTCCGCTAAATGCAAGAGACGGAATCGGCTTGACGACAGACACAAAGGCATCCGTGCTTTTGGAGAATGAGGAAGAGAAGTAAACAAACGGATTTGTTCGTAGCCGCTGGAAACTACGTTGCGAATAACGCTACTCACGGAGGAAGTATGCTTTTATATGAAGAAGAAACTGGAAAAATTCTTAAGGCCTGTATGAATGTTTTTAATGAACTTGGTAATGGTTTTCTAGAAGCAGTTTATCAGGAAGCTTTAGCGATAGAATTTGAAGAAATGCATATTCCTTTTGAAAGAGAGGCTAAAATAAATATATTTTACAGGGGAAAGAAACTTGATAAAGAATATTATGCAGACTTTATCTGTTATGACAAAATTATTGTTGAATTAAAGGCAATTTCTAAACTTGTTAATGCTAACAAAGCGCAAGTAATTAATTATCTTCATGGAACTAAGTTACTGGTAGGATTACTTGTTAATTTTGGCGAAAGTTCTTTGAAGTGGGAAAGACTTACTTTGTTGAAGAATGATAAAAAGGAATAACAAGCGGATTGGTTCGCAACTAACGTTGCTCACTTTTTTTAAGTGAAGACCGTTAGGTCTGAACAAATCTGTTTGGGAATCATAGAAGAATAGGAAAAGAAAAAAAACAAACGGATTGGTTCGTAGCTAACGCTACTCACTTTTGTAGAGTGAAGGTCGTTAGACCTGAACAAATCCGTTTGTTTAGAATAAACGAAATTATAAAAAAGAAAATAACAAACGGATTGGTTCGTAGCTAACGCTACTCACTTTTTTTGCGTGAAGGTCGTTAGACCTGAACAAATCCGTTTGTTTAGAATAAACGAAATTATAAAAAAGAAAATAACAAGCGGATTGGTTCGTAGCTAACGCTACTCACTTTTTTTGCGTGAAGGTCGTTAGACCTGAACAAATCCGTTTGTTTAGAATAAAGGAATGAAAATGGAAGAGTGGAAAGAATGTAAACTATCAGATATCTGTGATTATGGAAAAGACAGAATTGAAGTTTCATCTCTAGATAATTCAAATTATATCTCAACAGAAAATATGCTTCCAAATCGTGCTGGTATAACAACAGCCACAACATTACCGACAGGAGAGCTTACACCTAGTTTTGAAATTGATGATACTTTAGTTTCTAATATTCGACCATATTTTAAGAAAATTTGGAAAGCAACTTTTTCAGGTGGATGTTCTGCTGATGTTTTAGTATTTAAAGCAAAAGAAAATGTTTCCAAAGAATATTTGTATTACGTTTTAGCTGATGATGAATTCTTTAAATACAGCATGACAACATCAAAAGGAACAAAAATGCCACGTGGGGATAAAACTTCAATAATGAATTATCCTGTAAAACTTCCCCCTCTCCCCACCCAGCAAAAAATTGCCGCCATCCTCTCATCCCTCGACGACAAAATCGAACTGAACAACAAAATAAACACCAACCTCGAACAGCAAGCTGGGGCCCTCTTCAAAAACTGGTTTGTAGACTTCGAACCATTTGGTGGTAAAATGCCCGAGGGATGGAAAGAAAAAACTCTTGATTCATTCTGCAGTATTTTTACAGGACGAAAGAATGCAAATGCTTCAGTAGAAAATGGAAAATATAAATTCTTTACATGTTCACCGAATGTTTTACCTATAGATAGTTTTATTTTCGATGGAGATGCAATTATTATTTCTGGAAATGGAGCTTATACCGGAAGAACAAGATTTTATTCCGGTAAGTTTGATTTATATCAAAGAACTTATGCTTGTACAATGAAGAAAGATCAAAACCAGGATTATATATTTATACTTTATTGGATTATCAAATTTGTACTTAGCAAGAAAATTATGGGTGGAACGCATGGTTCTGCTATTCCTTATATAGTTATGGACGATATAGCTAAATTTGTAATCAATTATGATAAAAAACTTTTTGATGATTTATCCAAAATCATGAAATCATATGTTCTTCAGATTCAAGAGAACGAAAATCAAAATGAAAAACTTGCCGAACTTCGTGATACTTTATTACCAAAGTTGATGAATGGAGAAATTGTGATATAATCATATAAAAGAGGTATATATGACATTGACAGATTTAGCTGCAATTGCAAGCATAGTAAGTGCTTTTATTGCTATCATTAGTTTAATAGTTACTATTTGTGTAAATAATAAAGTTAACAAAATAATTACGAATTTTTCAATATTAAAGTCAGATAATAATCACAACAATGATTCAAATCATCATAATAAATAAGTATGCGGAATTTGAAATTCAGCTTCGTATTCTACATCTGTATATAAATAATGGGTAATCAGAAGGTTGGTGGTTTCTTCAACAATGCTTCCTATACAGAAAATATTTTTTATGAAAAAGATTCTGTTGATATTTTACCTTCAGATTTAGATGAATTACTTGATTATCTTTCAGATGAAGATAATTACATTGATGAAAGTTTTGGTTTTACAATTCCAGATTTAACTAAAAAAAATTTTAAAAATGGGATAGATGAGAATTATTATGATTTCATGAAAGGCGATTTCTCATATTTTCAAGATATTGTTGAAATATTAAAAAATGATAGTGACAATCTAATTAAAAGAAAATACCGTATCGCTTCTCGCCTCTTACAACTACAATATTTTTCATCTTTTCAAGAAAGAATGAAAGAATTTATTACTTCAGTAATTAGCAAACACAGTAAAGAAACAAAATGTAGTAGTGAAGTATCATTGAAATTGTGTAAGCTCCTTCACTATATGTATTCGAATTGTGATATTGGAATTAAGCCATGATTATTGATAAATATTTTAATCCTCAAAAAAATACATATCTAGTTACAAGTTATATTGTTCAATATTTAATGCAAGAAAAAGAAGTAAATATTGATGACCTAATTCTAAATGTTGAACAAATATATCCTAATACTTTTGATAATTATTTATTTGAAGCGTTTGGACTTTTATATCTTACAGATAAGATTTATTACGATACTGAAAGAAATATAATAGGATTAAAAATATGAGATTAAAAAAATTATATTCAAACATAGAATCATTTAGAGATATATCTTTTAATGACAAATTTAGTATTATTGTTGGAAAAGCACAAAATCCAAATGATATTTCTCATAATCTTGGAAAGACAACTGTACTAAATTTATTGAAATTTATTCTCTTTAATGGATCTGGGACATTCTTGAATTATGTAAAGGAAAAAGAGCCTGAAAGTATATTTTCGATTGATTATACTGAAGACAATATTGATAAAACATTTTATAGAGGTTTTGGTAGAAGAAAAAATTATGAACCTAAAGAAGTCGAAACTAAATTAAGTTATGACTATTTTATTCGAACTCAAGATGAACTAGATACAACAAATGGATTTATAAAGCCAAACTACAGAGGAAAAGACATAACATGGAAACCAAAGATTGCTTCAATCTTAGGTTTTAATGGTGATTTGCTAAGTAAGAAATTACAACTAATGGAAGATTGTAGACAATTAGAAACAGCCATAAAAGCCCTAAGAAGTATTCAATCAAATAAATTAGAAAAAGAAAAGAAAATTGAAGAGCTACAGAATGAAAAAAGCAATATTGAAAAGAGCATAGCAAATCTTACTCTCTTTAGAACAGAAGATGAAGATATCAATAAATTAGTAAAATCAATTGATGAAGAAATTTTTAAAATTAAAACACAAATTTATGAACAAAAAACTGAATTACGAAAAATTGAGAATTCTCTAACAAAATTAAATAAATATCAATTTGATTCAATGAAAATTGAATCAATATTCAACCAGGTAAATTTGTATTTTGAAAATCAGATAAAACACAATTTTACTGAATTAAATATATTTTATGAGGAACTTTATTCAAATAGAAAAATTGTTCTAGATGAAAAATTAAAGAGAGTTAATGAGATAATAGATTCTTTAGAAGAACATGCTACTAGTCTGGATTTAAAAAGAGCTTCTTATCTTGAAAATTTGGCAAATACTGATTCTGTTCAAATTTATGAATTAAAACACAAACAATTGATTGATATTGAAAAAGAAATTGCAATTTTATCGCAAACACAAACAACAGCAAATATTGCAGAATTAGAAAAACAATATTCAGAAAAACAAACAGAAGAAATGAAAACAGCCGCTGAGGTCGCAACTAATATTGACAGAGCCAGAATGCAGTTTGATGAAATCAATTTTATCTATAGTGATATTATGAAATCAGTATTAGGTATTGAATCTGAACTAAAAATTATTAAACATAAAACAGGAAACATTTCTTTTGATGTTCAATCATACAATCTTGGAACTGAATCAGCTCAATTAAATGGTGATAGTGCAAAAAAACTTTCTGCAGCAGCTATAGATATTGCAATAAGATGTGTTCGTAATGATGATAAAGGTTTTTTAGCTCAAGATGGAATTATTGATGCACTTGATAAAAACTCCGCATCTTTATTTATAAATAAAGTAAAAGACCTTATAGATAAATATGATTTCCAATATATAACAACAGCATTAAAGGAAAAATTACCAAGTAATATACCTGAACAAGACATAGTTATAGAACTTGATGATTCTTCTGATAAAGGTCTATTGTTTGGTTTCAAATTCTAGAAAGTAAATACATTTATTGCTAACATTTGCAACCTGCGAGCTACCAGGTTTTAGGGGCTGTGCCCCTAGGCGAAGGGGTAGCGGACAAGCCAACAAAGCGGAGAGAATCGACACTGCTTGCAGGGGCGATTCGTGGAGCGACTTGGCTTGGGAGCGAGGGGAAGACCTTCCCCTTATTTCCTCCAAAAGTAAAGATAAGGTAGAATAAGTTTCGCAAAAATAAAAAGAGACATGGTTTGCAGAACTCTGGTAGAATGAAGTTGTGACATACCATTCGATAAGGTAGAATAAGTTTCGCAAAAAGAAAAAGAGACATGGCTTGCAGAACTCTGGTAGAATGAAGTTGTGACAGACCATTCTAAAAGATAAGGTAGAATAAGTTTCGCAAAAAGAAAAAGAGACATGGCTTGCAGAACTCTGGTAGAATGAAGTTGTGACAGACCATTCTAAAAGGAGACAACAAACCATGTCAGAGAAGATTGTAC
>CASDQF010000017.1 GCA_949282845.1 uncultured Alphaproteobacteria bacterium
ACTTGCTCGCGCCATTGCTTCTTCTCCCGATATCATCTTCTTTGATGAACCAACGACCGGACTGGACCCTATCATGAGTGATATTATTAACGAATTGATTGTTTCGTGTGTCAAAAAATTAGGTGCAACAGCTCTTACTATTACCCATGATATGGCTTCAGCACGAAAAATTGCCGATAAAATTGCGATGCTTTATGACGGGAAAATTATCTGGGTCGGGACAGTAAAAGAAATAGAAAAGACAAAAAATCCTTATGTCAGACAATTCATTTCAGGCTCGGCGAATGGTCCAATTCAAATGGCTGTAAAGGCAGATGAATAATGGCTAAAGCAACGACGCGCTTTGTTTGTCAAGAATGTGGTGCCATCTATGCAAAATGGAGCGGCAAATGTGATTCTTGTGGCCAGTGGAATTCCATTATTGAAGAAGAAATCCCCTCTGCAGAAATGCCAAAATCTGTTTCAAACAAAGGCGGAAAACGAATTGATTTTGTTGATTTAAAAGGTGTTTCAGAAAAAATATTTCGCATGAAATCAACAATAGCCGAATTGGATCGTGTTTGTGGCGGTGGATTAGTAGAAGGTTCCGTTATTCTTGTTGGCGGAGATCCGGGAATAGGCAAATCAACTCTACTTTTACAAGCTATGGCCAAACTTTCAGAATGTGCCAATAAAAAAGGAAGCCCTGCCCGCTGTGTTTACATATCTGGAGAAGAATCAATAGATCAAATCCGCTTAAGAGCAAATAGGCTCGGTCTCACGAATGCTCGAGTTGAATTAGCTTCAGCAATGAATGTTCGAGATATTGTAACAACTTTAGACACACACGACTCTCCGGATATCGTAGTCATTGACTCTATTCAAACCATGTTTGTTGATACCTTTGATTCGGCTCCCGGCACTGTCGGACAAGTACGAGCCTCGGGACATGAATTAATTCGTTTAGCTAAACGCCGCGGTTTTGTCTTATTTTTAGTTGGCCATGTGACGAAAGAAGGAACATTGGCTGGTCCTCGTGTTTTAGAACATATGGTTGATACGGTTCTTTATTTTGAAGGGGATAGAGGACATCATTTTCGTATTTTGCGAGCTGTCAAGAATCGTTTTGGGGCAACAGATGAAATAGGCGTCTTTGAAATGACTGAAACAGGACTGGCTGAAGTTCCCAATCCTTCCGCATTGTTCTTAGCAGAACGACGAGGAAATATATCCGGCTCTTGTGTTTTTGCCGGCATTGAAGGCAGCCGTCCCATGCTGGTTGAAATTCAGGCATTAGTTGCACCTTCAAACGGAACAACTCCTCGTCGTGCTGTAGTTGGCTGGGATACGAATCGACTTAATATGATTTTAGCAGTTCTTGAAACACGTTGTGGTCTCATTTTAGGAAATCGCGATATTTACTTAAATGTAGCAGGAGGTTTAAAAATTACAGAACCTGCCGCTGACATGGCAGTGGCAACCGCTTTGATTTCTTCATTAACTCAAAAACCTGTCCCAGCAGACATGGTTGTTTTCGGAGAAATTGGTCTATCCGGAGAAACGCGTGCTGTTCCTCAAATGGACTTAAGGCTAAAGGAAGCTTCAAAACTCGGCTTTGAAAAGGCCTTAATGCCCCCTCTACACACAGGTAAGAAAAAAACTGCTTTAACTTCTACACTGCATGTGATAGAAATAGGACATCTAAAAAGTATTGTTGATATTTTTATGAGGAAAGACTAATGGGATTAATTGATGCCGCTGTTCTATTGATAATTCTCATCTCCGGTATTTTTGCGCTCTATCGTGGATTGGTTCGTGAATTATTAGGATTAACAGCTTGGGTTTTAGCCGCTTTTGGAGCCCTTTACGGGTTAACTTATGTCCGCCCGTTATTTCGAAAGCTAATTTCAAATACAACAATAGCCGATATTGTTGCTGCAGCTGTCATTGCTCTAGTTATCTTAGTTATTTGCACCCTTATTAATGCTCATGTGACAACAAAATTGAGGCAAAGTGCTCTCAGTGGATTAGACCGACTACTTGGCTTTTTCTTTGGTCTTTTACGTGGAGCTCTTTTTATCGTTATCATCTATTTTGGCGCTTCGTTATTAGTCTCTCAAAAGCAAATGGATGAATACCAAGAAAGCAGTTTTACTTTACCCTATGTTCAAAAAGCAACAGAATGGGTTCAAAAAATATTACCCGCTGCTTTAGCAGAAAAACTGGAACAAGTTGATATGCCCGCAGAAGATAAAGGCATCAGAGCTTTAATAAAAGCCGAAGAGGAAAAACAAGGAATTGAAACGACTGAAAAAACGGAAGAAGAGAAAAAAGACGAACCGGCTTATGATGATACAGAACGTGAAGATTTAAACGCTTTGATTTTACAACAAATAGCTGAATAGTTAAGATTTTAAATAAAATTTGTTTTAAGTCATTTTTTTTATTCTTCTTTTACGCTGAAAAAACTTGTTAAGAGAAAAAATCCTTGCTTTTTTTTTGTTTTTAGTGTATTTAAAGAGCACCTGAAGTCAGGTATGCCTTCCACCACCCCTGGAGGAGTTAGGCAATTAACATAAGAAAAGGAAATAAAAATGGTAAAAATGATTGATTTAGCCGCACAAAAGCGGGAAAAGGCTGGTAAGGGGGCCTCCAGAGCGACACGTCGCGAGGGAAATATCCCTGCAGTTATTTACGGCGACAAAAAAGCTCCCGTTATGATTTCTTTGGCAGAAAAAGACTTAGTTGCTTTGTTAAATAAACCGGGTTTTTGGACACACCAATTTGAAATCGCTGTTGACGGCGAAAAATTCCGTACAGTTTGCCAAGATGTTCAATATCATCCTCTGACAGACAGACCTGTACATGCAGATTTCTTACGCGTTTCTAAAAATGCTCGTTTAGTTATGGATATTCCTTTGCATTTCATTAATGAAGAAACGGCTCCCGGTATTAAAAATGGTGGTGTATTAAACATTGTGCACCGTTCTTTGGAATTATCCTGCTCTCCAGACAATATTCCAGAAAAATTGGAATTAGATATTGGTACACTGAATATCGGTGACGGTTTAACAAACAAAGACATTAAATTACCAGACGGAACTAAACTTGTCGATGACGAAGAATACACTGTTGTCACAATCGCTGAACCAGCGAAGGAAGAAGTAGAAGAAACATCTGCTGAAACTGCATCTGCAGAAGCAGCAACAAACACTCCTGCTGAACCAGCGAAGGAAGAATAATGTTTCTTGTGGTCGGTCTTGGCAATCCCGGGAAGGAATATGCACAAAACCGCCACAATGTCGGATTTATGGCGGTGGATACAATTTTCCACCGCTATTCTTTTAATGATTTCAAAACTAAAGCAAATGCTTTATTGGCAGAAGGTTCTATTAATCAGGAAAAAATTTTACTACTAAAGCCTCAAACTTACATGAATCTATCCGGAAATGCTGTTGGTGAAATTGCTCATTTTTATAAGATTGAAACGAGCCATATCCTGGTCTTTCATGATGACTTAGACTTAAAACCGGGAATCGTTCGGATTAAAACAGGTGGTAGTGCAGGAGGACACAACGGTCTCAAAAGCATTGATTCTCACATAGGTAATCTGTATACACGCGTTCGTATTGGTATCGGTCATCCTGGAGATAAAACTTTAGTAGCAGATTATGTCCTATCTGATTTTTCCAAAACAGAGAAAGAACAGCTAGAAAAAATATTAGAAATTCTAGCAGATAACCTTGACATTTTCTTTGAAAAAGGTGATTCTGCTTATGCACAAAAAGTAGGAGATAAAATCCATGGGATTTAATTGCGGTATCGTTGGGCTTCCAAATGTTGGTAAATCAACATTATTCAATGCTCTTACATCAACAGCAGCTGCTCAGGCTGCAAACTATCCTTTTTGCACCATTGAACCTAATATAGGTCGAGTCGCTGTTCCAGATTCTCGAATGGAAATATTGCAACAAATAGACAAAGCAGAAAAACTTGTCCACACACAATTGGAGTTTGTTGATATTGCCGGTCTTGTTCGTGGCGCTTCAAAAGGAGAAGGATTAGGGAATCAATTCTTAGGCAATATTCGAGAAGTTGATGCGATTATTCATGTTTTGCGCTGCTTTGAAAATGACGATATCACGCATGTAGAAGGTTCAATTGATCCGGTACGAGATGCCGAAACAATTGAAACAGAGCTCATGTTAGCAGACTTAGAAAGTCTGGAAAAACGAATCATTCCGTTAGAGAAAAAAGCTCGAGCGAATGATAGAGAGGCTAAAGAAATGCTACCAATCATGCAGTCATGCTTAAATGCTCTGCGAGAAGGAAAACCTGCCAGAAGTGTAGAACCAGAGGATATTGAACAAAAAAAACTTTTTAAATCACTTTTTTTATTAACAGCGAAACCTGTTCTTTACGCTTGCAATGTAGAAGAAGAAGCTGCTGCCTCGGGCAACAAATATTCTGAACAAGTATTTGAATTTGCTAAAAAAGAAGGAAATCAAGCTGTCGTTATTTCGGCTGCGATTGAAGCAGAAGTCGCATTGCTGACAGACCCAGAAGAACAAAAAGAATTTTTAAATTCTCTCGGTTTAGAAGAAACAGGCTTGAATCGAATCATAAAAGCAGGTTATAATCTACTTAATTTATTGACGTTCTTCACATCGGGTCCGAAAGAGGTTCATGCGTGGACGGTCAAAAAAGGAGCTCTTGCTCCGGAAGCAGCTGGTGTTATACACTCTGATTTCGAGAAAGGGTTTATTCGAGCGGAAGTTGTTTCATATGATGACTATGTCCGCTGCCATGGAGAAAGTGGCGCGCGAGAACAAGGAAAACTTCGCTCAGAGGGGAAAAATTATGTTATACAAGATGGAGATGTTGTCCATTTCTTGTTTAACGTGTAAAAAGGAGAAGTAAAATGCCTTTAGCAACTTGGCGTGACAGTATGATGTTAGATTATCCTCCATTGGATGATGAACATAAAGCTTTTTTAAATGTTGTTAATCAGGCATATATGGCTTCTCAAGTTGATGACTTTCCTATGATTGAGAAAGTTTTTGAAAAATGTTATGATTATGCACGTAATCACTTTTCTCATGAAGAAGGCATTATGGAACGAATCCAATTCCCAGATATTGAGAACCATATGAAAAGCCATCAAGTTTTCATTCATAATGTTTCTGAAATGAGACAACAATTTGATGTAGCTCCCTCCATTGAGGAAAAAAGAAAAATTTCCATGAAATTAGCTAACTTTCTAAATGTTTGGCTTCTAGGGCATATTATGAGCCGCGATAAAATTCTAAAGCCCTACTTGATTCGGATTCGAAATTTACCACCAAGAATGAATTTCTAAAGAATTTTCTTTTTATCTAAAAAAATATCTAGACAAATCAACTATGAATAAGGTATGCTTATTTTACCAATAAAATAAGGAGATATAGATGTTTCGTATAAGCAAATCCCTTTCTTTTCTTCGAGCACAATTTTCACTTTTTCACAGGAAACCTCAAACCGGCCGCAGCATGATAGAGATGCTGGGTGTATTGGTTGTGATAGGGGTATTGAGCGTAGCGGCATTATTTGGATTTACCTATGCGATGAACAAGTATAAAG
>CASDQF010000018.1 GCA_949282845.1 uncultured Alphaproteobacteria bacterium
AGCAGAATCGTCTGCAAAGCTCATAACCTGTTCAAACTGTTCAATCGTAAAGGTGTGTCCACGATTTTCAAAAGTTTTCTTCAGTGCTTCGGTGAGCACCTTGCCGTCAAAATCAAATTTATTAGCAAGATAGTAAATGTCATAATAATCCTTCATTCGGCTGGAAAATTCCATCAGACTGAGGATTGCGTCTATTTTCTCAGCAATCGTCGTTTCAAGAGAATATGTATTTACTACCGGCGCAGCGAAGTCGTCAAGCTGTGTCGGAATTTTTCGCTTTTCCTGTTTCGGCACGATAACATCACCCACACCAAAGTCTATACTAAACGGCGTTCGTGTGTTTTTAATACGAGCCACAATAGAAGCTCCGATACCGGCGTATTTCTTTGCAACTGCAATGGGTGCAATATCTTTAATTTCAAAGGTAATAAAATCATTGCCGGTGGGCGTGGATATGATTTCTTCCAGTACAGGTTTTAGCTGTTCTGGAGTATTTGGTACTCTCCGAAGAAGAAAATCAACATCTACCGTTACTCTGCTGTCAAAGTCGGTAACAGAGTAAATAAACAGACCACCTTTAAGAACGAGATTTTCCGCATATTTGGATTTTTCCAAACGGCGCAAAAATTCTTCCTGACAAAAGAGCTGCAAACAAAGCTGATAGCTTCTTCCGCTTTCGGCAGCCTTGTTTTTCAGTCGTGCAAGCACGGATGCGGCAATATCAGCCATTGAGCAGCACCTCCATTACATTCATAAGTTTCGTATAAACGCCCATATCCTTTGCGTATTTAGAAAGATTTGCGAGATTCTTTTTCGGATCTGCTACATAAGCGTTGATTGCTTTGTTGAATATTTCACTATCAAGCTTTGAACGATACTTAAAGCAATCACAGATTGTTCGCTCTCGGTCATAAACTTTTAATTCAACACCATTAAAGTCACCTACAGTAGCACCGTAATGGTAAAACTCGTTTTGAACATAATAAGCTTTGATAGGGACTTCCTGCATTGCTTTGATTGCTCTTGAAAAGGAACGGGGGACAGCAACTGTCCATTCACGAGGAGCAAAGTCACTGTACCCATAATAAAATAGAGCAGACTCTACACAAACAATCCCTTGCGGCAGGAGTTTAGAAATTAGAGCTTCTTCTTTTGGCTCTTCAGCGTTAGGCAGTTTGTAAAAGCCATTGCGAATACGCTCTATATAACCTTGATTGCAAAGGGAAACGACATCATAGTTTTTTAGCCCGACGGCAACAAAGTCTGCTGTCTTCGCAATGCTTCCGACTTTATTAAAAACATCAATTGCTATTTCGTGTTTATTCAATAGTTCACCGACTTTCTGCACGCATTTTTTATTATTTGCGTGATTATAGTATAGCATTAATCGATAAAAATTACAACTATTTTTACACGATTAACAAAAAATATGCGTGTAAAAAAACAAAAAGTTATTGCAAGGCATATCGCTTTGTGCTATAATACATTTGGCAAAACCAATCCGGTTGCACTTATTCTTTTCTCGCAACCATCGGTTTTATCGCACCTGATAAGATATTGATAAATTCTCGTCGTACAGGCAGTATAATATGGATTATCAGAATAATACGAAAACTACATCACACGGTTTATAAACAAAAAGCGTTAAGTTGTAGTTCTCGGCAACGAGTGGGAATAAATTGAAATATTATGATATCCCGGCAAGCCCTGATAGAATCAAGGTTTTCCGGGACTTTTGTTGTTTGTAAAACACAGTACCTGTAAAAG
>CASDQF010000019.1 GCA_949282845.1 uncultured Alphaproteobacteria bacterium
GCTGTTTTGATTAACAAAGATGGTGAGCCAATCGGAACTCGTATTTTTGGGCCGGTGACTCGTGAATTAAGAGCAAAGAATTATATGAAAATTATTTCTTTGGCTCCGGAGGTCTTATAATGGCTATGAAAATAAAAAAAGGTGATAAAGTCATCGTTATTACCGGAAAAGATAAAGGTAAAACTGGTGAAGTGACAAAAGCCATGCCTAAGGAAAACAAAGTTATTGTTTCTGGCGTCAATATGGTGAAACGTCATCAAAAACCGACACAGGAAAATGCTGGCGGTATCGTTAACAAAGAAGCGCCAATTCATGTTTCCAACGTGGCGATTGTCGATCCAAAGACTGGAAAAGCTTCCCGAATGGGAACAAAAGTTTTGGAAGGCGGCCGCAAGGTTCGTATTGCCAAACGTTCCGGTGAAGTGATTGACGGTTAAGGAGTGAATTATGTCTCGATTAAAAGATTTATATGAAAAAGAAATCCGTGCTGCTTTGAAAAAAGAGTTCGGCTATAAGAATGAGATGGAAATTCCACGCCTGGAAAAAATCGTTTTGAATATGGGTGTTGGTGAAGCGACTGAAGATAGAAAAGCTTTGGAAGGCGCTATTAAGGATATGACAGCAATTGCTGGGCAAAAGCCTGTTTTAACGAAAGCTAAAAAGTCTGTTGCATCTTTTAAATTACGTGAAGATATGCCAATCGGCTGCAAAGTGACTTTACGTAAAGAGAAAATGTACGAATTCTTAGATCGTTTAATTACAATGGCAATGCCACGTATTCGTGACTTCCGCGGAATTTCAGGTAAGAGCTTTGATGGTCATGGTAATTTCGCGATGGGTTTGAAAGAACAAATCGTTTTCTTGGAAATCAACTATGATGAAGTCGACAAAATCAGAGGTCTTGACATCATTATTTGTACGTCTGCGAAAACAGACAAAGAAGCGAAAGCTTTATTGTCCGGTTTCAACATGCCGTTTACAAAGTAAGGAGTAAACCATGGCAAAAACAAGTTCTATTGAACGGAATAAAAAGCGTGAAAAGCTTGCTCAAAAGTATAAAGCAAGACGTGATGCTTTGAATGCAATTATTCATAATAAAGCTTCATCACCGGAAGAAATTATGCAAGCCGTGATGAAACTTGCCAAGCTTCCTCGTAATGGAGCTGCTGTTAGAATACACCATCGGTGTGAATTGACAGGTCGTCCAAGAGGAAATTATCGTAAATTTAAGCTCAGTCGTATCAAACTGCGTGAGTTGGCCTCAGAAGGTCAAATTCCCGGTATGACGAAAGCCAGTTGGTAAGGAGAATTAGACAATGTCTATGACAGATCCTTTAGCAGATATGCTGACACGCATTCGCAATGGTCAGCAAGCGCGCAAGAGCCACATTGTGGCACCGGCTTCCAACTTACGTGCTAATGTGTTGGATGTTTTAAAGCGCGAAGGGTATATCAGAGGGTTTGAACGGGAAACTGTTCGTCCGGGTGTTGAACAATTTAAAATTGAATTGAAATATCATGAAGGACGCCCTGTGATTAATGAAATTGAACGTGTGTCGGTTCCAGGCCGTCGCGTTTATTCTAAGGTAAAAGATTTACCAAAATTCTATAACGGATTGGGTATCTTTGTTTTGTCCACGCCGCAAGGTGTGATGTCTGATCATGAAGCTCGTCAAGCTAATGTCGGCGGCGAAGTTTTATGTAAAGTGTTTTAATAGGAGGAAAGCATGTCTCGTGTTGGAAAATATCCTGTTAAACTCCCTCAAGGCGTCACGGTTAGTGTGGCAAATGGTGAGGCTATTGTCAAAGGTAAATTAGGCGAATTAAAGTGCTCTTTGCCGAGTGATGTGACAGTAACAGTTGAAAATGATCAAATCGTCGTAACACCTCATACTCAAAGCAAAACAAACCGTATGCAATGGGGAACAGTTCGTGCAAACCTGAATAATATGGTTAAAGGTGTTTCCGAGGGGTTTGTTCGTAAGTTAGAGTTAATCGGTGTCGGTTATAGAGCTCAAACAACATCTAAAGGTGTCAAGTTATCCTTGGGTTTCAGTCATGATATTGATTTCGATGTACCTCAAGGGATCAAAATTGCTTGTCCGTCTCAGACCGAAATTGAAATTTCCGGTTGTGATAAACGTGATGTTGGTGCTGTAGCGTCTAAGATTCGTTCCTATCGTCCACCAGAACCCTATAAGGGAAAAGGTGTGAAGTACGTGGAAGAAACTGTCCGTCGTAAAGAAGGCAAGAAGAAATAGGAAATAAAGATGAAACAATCTGATCAAAAATTTGAACGTCGCAAAGCTCGTACACGTTACGGCTTAAGACAGAATGCATCTGACAGACTCCGTTTGTCAGTGTATCGTTCCGAAAAAAACATCTCTGTACAAATCATTGATGATAAGCTCGGAAAAACAATCGTTTCTGCTTCTTCTTTGAATAAAGAGATTACAGAAAAAGGGTCTACGGTTGCTGGAGCTGCTGCCGTCGGTAAGCTTATTGCTGAACGCGCATTGAAAGCAAACGTGAAGGAAGTAGTATTTGACCGTGGCGGTTACATCTATCATGGGCGTGTAAAGGCCTTGGCAGATGCGGCTCGTGAAAACGGCTTGAAGTTCTAGGAGAAGAAGATGGCTAAAGAAAATACACAAGGTCGTCGCAAGAACGAAGATGGAAAACTCGAAAAAGCTCAAGAAGAGTTTGTCGATAAGCTCGTTCATGTGAACCGGGTTGCAAAAACCGTTAAGGGTGGTCGTCGAATGGCTTTTGCAGCGCTTGTCGTTGTGGGAGATCAAAAAGGACGTGTTGGTTTCGGTACCGGAAAAGCTCGTGAAGTTCCAGAGGCTATTCGTAAAGCAACAGAATCTGCAAAACATGCTATGATTCGTGTTCCTTTAAGAGAAGGTCGTACTTTGCATCATGATGTCGTTGGTCATTATGGCGCTGGTAAAGTTGTCTTACGGGCAGCTGTCCCTGGTACAGGTATCATTGCCGGTGGTCCAATGCGTGCTGTGTTTGAGACAATGGGTATTCAAGATATCGTTGCTAAGTCCACAGGTTCTGCTAACCCACACAATATGATTAGAGCGACTTTTGCTGCTTTAACTTCTGTTAACTCTCCTCGGATTGTTGCAGCTAAACGCGGTAAAAAAGTCGGTGATATTGTTTCTCGTCGCGACGGAGCTTCTGAAAAAGAAACTGTTGCTGATAAAGAAGTAAAGGAATAAGAGGATGAAACTGAATCAAATTCGCAATAATGATGGTGCGACAAAAAAACGCACTCGTGTTGCTCGTGGTTTGGGCTCTGGAAAGGGTCGGACTGCCGGTCGTGGCGTCAAAGGACAAACCTCACGTTCCGGTGTAGCAATTAACGGTTTTGAAGGCGGTCAAATGCCGATTTACCGTCGCTTACCGAAGCGCGGTTTCAATAATGTTTTTCGCTTGGATTTCGTTGAGGTGAATTTAGGCCGTTTACAAGCTGCTGTTGATGCTGGTTCTTTAGATGCTGGCAAAGAAATAAACGCAGTTTCCTTAATGGAAGCCGGTGTAATCCGTCGTGCAAAAGATGGTATTCGTATTTTGGGCAAAGGTGAGTTGAAAGCAAAATTGACTGTTCGTGCCGTTGGTGCTACAGCTTCTGCAAAAGCTGCAATTGAAAAAGCTGGCGGAGAGTTGATTATTGATACAATACGTCCCGGCTCCGAAAAATCGGAAGAACCTAAAGCAGAAAAAAAAACGACTAAAAAAACCGTTAAGACATCAAAGAAAAAGGAAAATTAGTTGTTCTTTATAAAACAGAAAAAGGCAGGTTTAACCTGCCTTTTTTTATTATATCAAAAAGAAAAAAGAGTTCTGAATGTTATTTTTACCTTTAGATATTTTTAAGAAGAATGAACGGCTCTTTGGTTTTATTTGTGAAGCAACTTCATAATATTATAAAAATACTTATTCTTGATAGAAAAATAGTTTCTCTTTTGAAGGAAAGTTTTTTATGGATTATCTCAGTCGAGTAAAGATGAAAGTAAGAGAATATATCTCAGAATGATTTTTTTTAAAAAAGACTTGCCAAAAGTTAAAAAAAAGTTTATGTTCTTCCCAGATTTTTAGTCTTTTAATAAAACGAGGTAAGAAATGGCATTGACAAAAGTTCAAAAAACGCAAGCATCAGCAATGGGCGCATTTGCAAAGGCCGGAGATTTACAAAAACGAATTTTATTTACATTGGTTGCATTAGTTGTTTTCCGCTTTGGGACATTTGTTCCGTTGCCCGGAATTAATCCTGATGTATTGTCTGAAGTTTTTAATCGAAATGCTTCCGGATTATTGGGAATGTTTGACACTTTTGCAGGTGGTGCTTTATCACGTATGACATTATTGGCTTTGAATATTATGCCTTATATTTCTGCATCGATTATTATTCAATTGGGTGCTGCTATATTCCCTTCTTTAATTGCATTGAAAAAAGAAGGTGAGGCGGGGCATCGTAAGATGAATCAATATACACGCTATTTAACGGTTTTAATTACTATCTTGCAAGGATATGGCTTAGCTGTTGCTTTGGAAAATATGACAAGCTCAACAGGAGCTTCTGCCGTTTTAATGGAGTCGGCATGGCTTTTCCGAATTACAACCGTTGTTTCTTTATTGGGCGGAACTTTATTTGTCGTATGGTTGGGAGAGCAAATTACCAGTAGAGGTGTGGGTAATGGAACCTCTTTAATCATTACGGCAGGTATTATTGCAGAAATTCCAAGTGCTTTTGCAAGAACTTTTGAATTAGGTCGTGTTGGTCAATTATCTAATACGATGTTGTTAGTCATTTTGTTTATGGTTGTTGCTCTTATTTATATCGTTGTTTTTGTCGAAAGAGCTCAACGTCGTATTATAATTCAGTATCCAAAAGGGCAAATGGGCGGACGTGTTTTGTCGGCTAAGAACTCATATTTCCCATTAAAAATCAATCCGACGGGTGTTATGCCTCCGATTTTTGCCTCAGCTTTGCTTATGTTGCCATTGACTGTTTTACAATTTATGTCTGATGGAGCACAATCTGGGTGGGCACAAAATTTGACGGTCTGGTTAGGTCGTGGCGGTATTTTATATATGACATTGTATGCCTTGCTTATTATTTTCTTTACTTTCTTCTATACTGGCGTTGTTTTTAATCCAGCTGATACAGCAGATAATCTTAAGAAAAATGGTGGTTTTATCGCTGGTATACGCCCAGGTAAAAGTACTGCGGAATATTTGGATTATGTTGTGACACGATTGACTGTCTTGGGCGCATTTTATTTAGCTGCTCTTTGTGTGTTTCCGGAGATTTTGATTGCAGAATTATCTGTTCCTTTCTTCTTGGGCGGAACCACTTTGTTAATCGTTGTTACTGTTATTATGGAAACAATGAGTCAAATTCAATCTCATTTGGTCGCATATCAATATGAAAGTTTAATCAGAAAAGCACAGTTAAAGGGAAGATTGTAATGACACTTAAACACGAAGATATCGTTTTGATGGGGCCTCCCGGAGGTGGAAAAGGAACGCAGGCTCGGATTTTACGCGATAGGTTGCATATTCCTCACTTGTCAACAGGCGAGATGCTTCGTGAAGAGGCTCGTTCAGGAAGCGAGCTGGGCTTGAAAATAAAAGAACTGATTGATAAAGGCAATTTTGTCCCAGATGAAATGAGCATTTCTTTAATTGCGGATAAGTTGGATAGTGAAGAGACTAAGAATGGTTTTATTTTAGATGGGTTTCCTCGGACGGTCCCTCAAGCTCAAGCATTGGATAAGCTTTTAAAAGATAAGAATTTAAAGCTAGATATTGTCATAGAGATACAGGTTCCTGATGAATATGTCATAGAACGAATTGTCGGACGATATATGTGTGCAGATTGTGGTACAATGTATCATGATAAGTTTAAAAAGCCTAAAGCTTACGGTCGGTGTGATGTCTGCGGTGGTACAAACTTTGTGCGTCGTATGGATGATAATTATGAAACTGTAGTTTCTCGTTTGCGTAAATATCGTGCTGTGACAGCTCCTGTTTTGCCTTATTATGAGGAAAGAGGACTTTTGGTTTGTGTCGACGGAACAGGGTCTATAGAAACTGTTGCTGAAAAAATAAAGAAAGTCATAGGCTGTTAATAAACATTCTAAAAAAGAATATAATTTTATTAGACGTTTTTAGATATATCTTTTTCTAAAATAAGTATTTAAGCGACTTTTTTAATTTCTGACTGGAGCACCCATGTATGTTCCATCAGCTGCGTAACATCCTATCTGTTTACATACGGTTCCAGCCTTGGAAGTCCAACAGCTAATAGAGGAGCCTTCTGGACAACAGTCTGTACCGGTATATTCATCTAGCGGTGCTAGCAGTTCTACAGGGATATAATTAGCTGGGCAGCATCCGGCACTTGATAATTCACCCCATTCATGGAATTGCTGGTATCTTTTTCCTTCTTCGCAACAAGTATTGTTTTTTTCAACAAAATCATTTTCAGGACAACATATAGAATCAGAAGCGCAGAATCCACCATGACCATCAGAAGTTGTGCATGCTTCTCCAGGAGAACATTGTTCGGAACATTCGAACAGTCCTACATTTTCACAAGTTTGATATGGGTCATTTGCACAAGGAAGATTTGAGTACCAACCACCTACATTTTCTGGTTGAATTTTATTGCCATTTTCATCGCAACAATTTTTATAGCCTCCTTGATCACAACAAACGAAGCCACTAATATCATAATTTTTACAATTTTCTCCACAAATAAAAGAACTCATTTTTTTATCTGCATTATATTCTTGAATTGGAAATTGGTCGCAACATTCTCCATTAACTGCACTAAACTGAGAAGATCCTCCTCCCATCATTGGAAAATCATATTGACAACAAGCAGTTCCAGAAGGATAGTTATAAACACAATAGTTCGAACCGTTTTCTCCACACATGTCTCCGTATGTGCAAGAGGATGGCACAACACAAGTATAAGTTTCTGTATTACATTGCGTTTTTCCGTCCGTTCTACCTGAACAGTTCGCATTACTTAAACATTCCACACATATATCGCCAGAGAAATAGGGTTTATCATCCGGACAGATACAAGTATAAGTTTCCATATCACATTGCGTTTTTCCATCTAATCGGTTGATGCAATTTTCTTGAGAATAACATTCGACACACTTTTTATCATGAAAAAGAGGTTTATTTTCAGGACAACAAGTATAAGTCTCCGTATTACATTGTATCTCTATAGATGAATCAGAAGATTTTTCTTTACAATGTTCGTTTTCCACACATTCAACGCACTCACACTTTGGATCTTCATTATCATCTGGATTAATATATGGTTTATCTTTGTTCGGACAAATTGTATCCATATCTAAGTTCATTCCTAAACTTTCTACAAATTCTTTCGTTAAACAACCATATTTATAAATTGCTGTTTGAATCGTGCCGCTGGATGTATCAAAGGCATATTCTCCATTGCCCTCATATACTGTCGTTCCAACTAAAGCTTCGATTGCTCCACCGCAGTAAGATTGCATTCCATATCCTAAATCTGCATTACTTTGACATATACCAAAGGCTGTAAGCGGATATATTAATAATAAACAAATTAACACTAATTTTTTTATGTTGCTCATATTTATGCTCCTTAGTTCCCTTTGATGCATTGATATACCTCGGGTTCTTGTTTTTGACATGTATAACCTGTTGCATCCTCAGCATCCAATCGACGAGGAACATATCCGACATAAGAACCCGTTATATCATAAGTAACAGTAGCTGTTTGTGCCCCACCAACCGGACAAACCCCCGCTTTCATCCAACCTTCTGTTCCAGGAAGAACAACTGTCGTCGAATTACAGCCTATACCACCTAATTTCACTGTAAACGGCGCTACAAATAATAAATCCTCAACTTCACCAAAATTATGTGACCAAAGCGTTACTCGTCCCTCTCTACAATATCCCGCTGAAGCTGGGTATAACTCTTCATCATATTGATTAATCATTCCAAGTGCAAGAGCATCAACATAATTAGGTTCAGGTTCCCCTTTCATCCAACCGTTATCCGCCTGTAAAGATAATGTATTTCCACTTCTCGTAACTCTAATCCATCTGTTATGCTCTGTACAGAAGGTTCCTGTGCCGCTGTATTCAAAAGGAACTAGCTCTTCTTGACAGGTGCAGCAGACAACTTCATTTTGTTCTTTTTCAACAATTGTCTGATAACCTTCTGGGCAAGGCTCATGGCAAATCCCTTCTGTACAAATTAACCCTTCTGGACAATCTTCATCTGTTGTACAAGAAAGTTGCTCTTCACAAACTCCGTCTTTACAAACAAAACCCTCTGCACAATCTGCATTTTCTGTGCAAGCACACGCTGTTGGACAACCACAATTATCTATGTCTATGCCACCTAAAGAAGAATCTTCACATGTTACTTCACATCTTTTAGCTTCACAATTAATAGGACACCCATCATTATCATATACATACTGTTCGCATTCATTACATTGAGGAGGTTCAGGACATTCTTTAGGTGTGCATGTCGGAGGACAAGAGCTGTCTTCATCTGCACAACATTCTGCTGTATATTCGCAGTTATCCCCATAATAATAAGTTTCTACTTGTAAGCAGTCTCCTGTCGGGGGCGGTAGGGGAGGCGTCACTTCACCTGGTCCTGGTTCATCAGGATTAGGATTATCAATATCGGGTAAATGTCCGCCAGTTCCATATTCATCAAAATAAAATGCCATCGTATTTAACTCATTAGGACATTCTTCATCTGTCGGTTCATCCCCTTCAACATATATCGCATCTATGTCCGTCGGATTTAAACTTAATACTTGTCGACAGACACGCTTCGGAACATCAGAAACAACAACGCGATAAACATAC